>NZ_CALADU010000201.1 GCF_937890665.1 uncultured Subdoligranulum sp. | reverse complement strand
CCACCTTTGCGGGGCAGAACTTCGGCGCCCAGCTGTACGACCGGGTACGCCGCAGCGTTCGGGTCTGTCTGGCTATGGCGGCAGGAATTACGCTGTGCATCAGTGTGGTGTTCTACTTCGCTGCGGAACCGCTGTTCCGTCTTTTCAGTCAGGACCCCGAGGTGATCGCGGTGGGCGTGGAGATGATGCACGTGCTGGTCCCGGCCTATCTGACCTATGTCTGCATCGAAATCCTCTCCGGCGCGCTGCGTGGCTGTGGTGATGTGCGGGTGCCTACCTTGATCACTGTGTTCGGTGTCTGTGGGCTGCGCATCCTGTGGCTGCTGGTAGCGGTGCCGGTCTGGCACTCGGTTGCCACGGTAGAGCTGAGCTATCCCATCACATGGACCTTGGCTTCGCTGCTGTTTGTGGTTTATTACAAAAAAGGCGGATGGCTGCGTCGCTGTATTGCAGCGCGTCATGGCACTTGAACCGCCGATACGAAAAGAAAAAGACCGACGCGGTGCGTCGGTCTTTTTTGTTGGTACTTACAGTTTGAAGCTGTCCTTCAGCGTTACAATGCGGTTGTATACGCCGGGGTTCTTGCTGTCCGGGGTGAAGTAACCAGTGCGCACAAACTGGAAGCGCTCGCCGGGGTTGGCGTCGCGCAGGCTTTCTTCCAGCTTGGCGTGGCGGACAACCGTTACACTCTCGGGGTTCAGGTAATCCTTGAAGTCGGCGTCATCGGGAATGCTGTTCATGTTCGCCTCAGTGAACAGTTTGTCATACAGGCTAACCTCTGCCTCCACGCAGTGTGCACAGCTTACCCAGTGGATGGTGCCGCGAACCTTGCGGCCATCGGCGGGGTTGCCGTTCTTGGTTTCCAGATCTGCCTGCGCATGAATGGCTACGATGTTGCCGTCGGCGTCTTTGTCCACGCCGGTGCAGCGCACCAGATAGGCGCCCATCAGGCGAACTTCGCTGCCCAGCGTCAGCCGCTTGAACTTGGGCGGCGGTACTTCAAAGAAGTCGCTGCGGTCGATCCAAACTTCCTTTGTAAAGGCCACCTTGCGGGTGGAGGAATCGTTGGCATCGCGGTTCGGGTTGTTGGGCAGGTCGAAGGTCTCGCAGCCGTCGTCGGGGTAGTTGTCGATGATGAGCTTGACGGGATCCAACACGGCAACACGGCGCTGGGCGTTCAGCTCCAGCTCGGCGCGCAGTACCGCCTCCAGTTGGCGCATGTCCACCAGACTGTCGGCTTTGGAGATACCGGCTTCCTTGACGAAGGTGAAGATGCTGGTGGGGGTGTAGCCGCGGCGGCGCAGACCGCTCAGCGTGGGCATACGGGGATCATCCCAGCCATCCACGATGTTCTTTTCCACCAACTCGCGCAGATAACGCTTGCTCATTACGGTGTTGGTCACGTTCAGGCGTGCAAACTCCCGCTGTTTCGGGAACTCGGTGCCGAAGAGGTTGTTCACCACCCACTCGTAAAGGGGACGATGGTTTTCAAACTCCAAGCTGCACAAGCTGAAGGTGATTCCTTCGATGGCGTCCTGAATGGGATGGGCGAAATCGTAGAGCGGATAGATGCACCACTTGTCGCCCTGACGGTGATGGGACACATGCTTGATGCGATAGATGGCGGGGTCCCGCATATTCATGTTGGGGCTGGCCAAATCGATTTTGGCACGCAGGGTCTTTTCTCCGTCGGCAAACTCACCGGCGCGCATACGGCGGAACAGGTCCAGATTCTCCTCCGGCGTGCGGTCACGGTACGGGCTGGGACGGCTGGGCTTGCCGGCATCGTTGCCGCGGTACTCCTGCATTTCCTCTCGGGTCAGGTCATCCACATAGGCCTTGCCCTCTCGGATCAGTTGTTCGGCATATTCGTAGCAGCGCTCAAAGTAATCGCTGCCGTAAAAGATGCCGCCGTTGGGGTCGGCACCCAGCCAGTGCAGATCCTGCAGAATGCTCTGTACGTATTCATCGCCTTCCCGGGCGGGGTTGGTATCATCAAACCGCAGGTTGAATTTGCCGCCATAATGCTTGGCGATGGTATAGTTGATGAAAATTGCCTTGGCCGAACCGATGTGCAGGTATCCGTTGGGCTCCGGCGGAAAACGGGTATGCACGGTGTCGACCTTGCCCTCGGCAAGGTCGGCGTCGATGATATCCGTCAAAAAGTTGGAAAATTTTTCTTCTGCCATAAATTGCACCCCAAATTTTTAGTGTCCTTTTATTGTACACTACTTCGTATAAAATGGCAAGGGGCGCCCCGGGAAAAACAAGGCTTTACAAAGTGGTTACAAAGGCGTACAATATGGACAGAAATTGGCGGAATGCATAAGAAATTTTATGGCATTCGTCAATAAATGTATGCTTGAAGGAGAAAACGATTATGGTAAACCGTATTGTTCTGAACACCATTTCCTACCACGGCCATGGTGCCATCGAAAACATTGTGCCCGAGCTGACCAGTCGCGGTTACAAAAAGGCTTTCGTCTGCTCTGACCCGGACCTGATCAAGTTCGGCGTCACCAAGAAGGTCACCGATCTGTTGGACGCGGCAGGCTTTGCCTATTCTGTGTACAGCGACATCAAGCCCAATCCCACCAGAATGTGCAGGACGGCGTGGCAGCTTTCCAAGCGGCCGGTGCCGACAGCATCGTAACCATCGGCGGCGGATCCTCTATGGACACAGCCAAAGCCATTGGTATCATCATCAATAACCCCGAGTTCGCCGATGTGCGCAGTCTGGAGGGTGTGGCTCCCACCAAGAAGCATGCGGTGTTCACCATCGCGGTGCCCACCACGGCCGGCACCGCTGCCGAAGTCACCATCAACTACGTCATCACCGATGTGGAGAAGCGCCGCAAGTTTGTCTGCGTGGATACCAACGACATTCCCGAAGTGGCCGTTGTGGATCCCGATATGATGGCTTCTATGCCCAAAGGCTTGACCGCGGCAACCGGTATGGATGCTCTGACCCACGCCATTGAAGGCTATATCACCAAGGGGGCCTGCACCATCTCCGATATGTTCCATCTGGAGGCTATCCGCCTGATCAGCGAGAATCTGCGCGGTGCGGTCCAGAACACCCCCGAAGGCCGCGAGGGCATGGCTTTGGGCCAGTACATCGCCGGCATGGGCTTCTCCAACGTAGGCTTGGGCATCGTACACAGCATGGCCCACGGACTGTCTGCCCTGTATGATACGCCCCACGGTGTTGCCTGCGCCATCATTCTGCCCACCGGATTGGAGTACAACAAGGAAGTGGCTGGCGCACGTTACCGTGCTGTGGGCAAAGCCATGGGTGTGGAAGGCATCGATGCGATGACGGACGCTGAGGCCGCCGATGCGACCATCGCCGCCGTGAAGCAGCTCTCTGCCGATGTGGGCATTCCCGCCGACTTGAAGGGAATCCTGAAAGAGGAGGACGTGCAGTTCTTGGCAGAGTCCGCCTTTGCCGATGCCTGCTGCCCGAGCAATCCCCGCGACACCAGTGTGGAAGAAATCAAGGAGCTGTACCGCAGCCTGCTGTAAGCCCTGTATACTGCAATAAAACGGGAGGACCGTCTAGACGGTCCTCCCGTTTTTTCTGTTTATGCAAACTCAAGAATCGGAGTCCAGTTTCAGCACGGCGGTGAAGGCCTCGCTGGGCAAGGTCACGCTGCCCAACTGACGCATCTTCTTTTTGCCTTCCTTCTGTTTCTCCAACAGCTTCTTTTTGCGGGTGATGTCACCGCCGTAGCACTTGGCCAACACGTCTTTGCGCATGGCTTTTACCGTTTCTCGGGCGATGATCTTGCCGCCCACTGCGGCCTGAATAGGAATTTCAAACAGTGCGCGGGGAATGTTTTCCTTGAGCTTTTCGCAGATGCGGCGGCCCTTGGCGTACGCATTATCGGCAAACACAATCATCGACAATGCATCGACCGGGTCCCCATTGAGCAGGAAGTCCAGCCGGACCAGCTTGCTCTCGTGCCAGCCTTCCCATTCGTAGTCGTAGCTGGCATAACCGCGGCTGCGGGACTTGATGGCGTCAAAGAAGTCGTAGACGATCTCACCCAACGGCAGTTGGTAGTGCAGGTCCACGCGGGTTTCGTCCAGATACTTCATATCCACCAGCACACCCCGCTTGGCCTGACACAGATCCATCAGGGGGCCTACGTAGTCGTTGGGGGTGTAGATGTGAGCGTTGACAAAGGGCTCTTCCTGTTTGACGATGCGGGTGGGGTCAGGGTAGGCTGCCGGGTTGTCGATGATCTCCACCGTGCCGTCGGTCAGCGTCAGGCGATATTGAACGCCGGGGGTGGTGGTGATCAGGTTCAGATCAAACTCCCGCTCCAAACGCTCGGTGATGATCTCCATATGCAGCAGACCCAAGAAGCCGCAGCGGAACCCGAAGCCCAGCGCAGCACTGGTTTCCGGCTCAAAGCTCAAAGAGGCATCGTTGAGCTGCAGCTTTTCCAGCGCATCCTTCAAATCGGGGTAGTCGGCACCATCGGCGGGGTAGATGCCGCAGAATACCATGGGGGTCACCGTGCGGAAACCGGGCAGCGGTTCCGCGGTGGGGTTGGCCGCAGACGTTACGGTGTCGCCCACACGGGTATCCCGTACGGTTTTAATGCTGGCGGTCAGATACCCGACTTCGCCGGCTTCCAGTTTGTCACAGGGGGTCAGGCTGGTGGCGCCCATATGACCCACCTCTACCAGTTGGAACTCGGCGCCGGTGCTCATCAGACGAATGGTGTCGCCGGGCTTGACCGTTCCCTCAAAGATGCGCACATAGACAATGACGCCCTTGTAGCTGTCATAGATAGAGTCAAAGATCAACGCCTTCAAGGGTTTGTCCGGATCTCCGGAAGGTGCGGGAATATCCTTGACTACGGATTCCAATACATCCTTGACACCGACGCCCAACTTGGCCGAAACCCGGGGCGCTTCCATGCAGGGCAGACCGATTACATCTTCTACCTCTTTGGCCACCGTGTCAGGGTCGGCGCTGGGCAGGTCGATTTTGTTCAGGATCGGTACAACCTCCAGATTGTGGTCCAGCGCCAGATAGCAGTTGGCCAGTGTCTGGGCCTCCACACCCTGACTGGCGTCTACCACCAGTACAGCACCTTCGCAGGCGGCCAAACTGCGGCTGACTTCATACTGAAAGTCCACGTGGCCCGGGGTGTCGATGAGGTTGAGTTCATAGGTTTTCCCGTCGTCGGCTTTGTAGCGCATGGTCACGGCGCGGGCCTTGATGGTGATGCCGCGCTCTTTTTCGATGTCCATGTCGTCCAGCATCTGATCGGTCATGGTGCGTTTGTCCACGCTGTCGGTCAATTCCAGCATACGGTCCGACAAGGTGGACTTGCCGTGGTCAATGTGGGCGATGATACAAAAGTTGCGGATCGTATCGCGAGCCATCAATGTTCCTCCAAATCGTTCCAAATCTTGCAAATTTTACCGTTTTCCAGATACACCCGGGGCACCCGGCGGGCGATGCCGCAGACTACCTCGTATGCAATGGTATCCGTCTTTTGGGCGATGGTATCGGCGGTGTCGGGGGCGCCGGGGCCAAATACCGTGACCTCGTCGCCCATCTGTACACCGGGGATGTTGGTCACATCCAACAGGGTTTGGTCCATGCAAACCCGCCCCAGCACGGGGGCCGGCCGGCCGTTGACCATCATCAAACCCTGCCCCTGCGTGCCGGACAGCATTCGCGGGTATCCATCGGCATACCCTACGCAGACCGTGGCTACCCGCATGGGGGCTTGGGCCGTAAAGGTACGGCCGTAACTTACGCTTTGGCCGGGCAGCAGGTCTTTGACAAAGGTGACGATGCATTTCAGCGTCATCACCGGCTGTAAAACAGGGAAGTGCAGTTCATCGCTGGGATCCAACCCATACAGAATAATGCCTGCCCGGGTCATGTCATTGCGCCATTCCGGGTGCCGCAGTTGGGCTGCCGAGTTGGCACAGTGTACGGTGCCGGTGGCATAGCCATCAGCCTGCAGCTGATCCACCACCTTGCGGAATAGTCCATACTGACCATCGGTGTAGACCATTGCGTCGGGAGCCACGCTGTCCGCAACCGCAAAATGCTGGAAAATGCCACAGATCTCCAGCCCGGGAAGTGCGTACAACGCCTCCAGCTCCTGCACCACGCCTTGCCAGTCCTTTTGGGCGGCAAAGCCGATACGCCCCATGCCGGTGTCAATTTTTAAATGCACTTTTACCTGCACACCGGCAGCCATGGCAGCAGCCGAGAGCGCTTTGGCATATTCGCTGGAGAAGCAGGCGGTGGTAATCTCTTCCTGCGCCAGTACGGCTGCCTCCGCTGGGTCAGCGTAACCAAGAATCAGTACCGGGACTGTGATGCCATGGCGGCGCAGCCGTTTGCCCTCCGCCAGACAGCTTACGGCGAATGCTGCAGCTCCTTGTTCCTGTAAAACACGGGCTACCACGATGTCGCCGTGACCATAGGCATCCGCCTTGACGACAGCACAAATCGGCCCGTGGACCGTGCGTTGGATAAAAGAAAAATTATGGCGCAGGGCATCCAAATCAATCTCTGCCCAGCAGTGTTTTTCCAATCGGGGATCGTTCATTGAGCCCACTCCTTTTTCCGGCCAGTGTGCAGCGGCCGCCATCCGTCAATGCCGCTTTCCTGCAAGGCGTGCAGCGTCTTTTGGCGGAATGCCGGATCTTTGCGGCTGAATTCACGGACGAACTGTTTGGTTTCTTCCCGGGTGGTGACCCCGTCGGCGGGGCAGCGGCTTTTGATCACCGGCAGCCCGGCCCGTTTCACGGCAGAAGTGACCTCACTCTCGGTAGCCAGCAACAGCGGACGAATCATCGTTAGATTTCGGCGGGACAGATACGTCACGGGGGAAAAGCACCCGATGCGGCCTTCCCGCCAGAGGTTCATATAAAAAGTTTCGACAGCGTCATCCAAATGATGCCCCAGCGCTACCTTGTTGCAGCCCAGTTGTTGGGCGGCGGTGTGCAAGGTGCCGCGGCGCAGTTTGGCGCAGAGCGCACAGGGATTGGACTCCTTGCGGTAGTCAAAAACCACGGGACCGATGTCGGTCCGCCGGATTTCATAGGGAATGTTTTCCGAGGCAAACAGCTCTGCCAAAGGGGTGTAATCGGTCTCGATGCCGCCAAAACAGGGATCTAACGTGACGGCCTGTACCTCAAACGGCACCCCCAAATAGGCCCGCAGACGCCCCAAGGCAATGGTAAGCACCACGCTGTCCTTGCCGCCCGAAACGCCGATCAACACCCGGTCGCCGGGGGCGATCATCTCGTAATCCTGCACGGCTTTGCGTACAAGGCCGGTAATGTGCTGCATAGCGTCCATGACCGCCCCTCCTTGTATTATAGAGTAGTAGTTATTAGAGCCCCTCTCCAAGGGCTGTGCT
>NZ_CALADU010000200.1 GCF_937890665.1 uncultured Subdoligranulum sp. | reverse complement strand
ATCTCGGCCTTATAGGCCGCTCGTCATGCCACCCCTCTTAGGGGTGGTCATGACTATATATTTACCACTGGCTGATTATTCCACTCTCCGGCAGCGGCAGCGCCTGTTCCATCGTGGCGGCGCTGAGCTGCTTGGACTGGGAATCCAGGTGGGCGTAGATGTTGGCCGTGGTGGAGATGTCACTGTGGCCCAGCCATTCCTGAATCTGCTTCATGGGCACACCCTGCTTCAGCAGCAGGCTGGCGCAGGAGTGGCGCAGATCATGGAACCGAATCTTCCGCAGGCCGTGGTCGGCCAGCAGCTTGGCAAAGCCGTCGGTCACCGCGTTGGGCAGGATCAGACTGCCCATCTCATCCACGAACAGGTAGCCTTTGTACTTCTGGTTGTAGCAGTTTCCGCACAGCTTCTCGTTATAGGTCTGCTGCTCCTTCAATGCCTGCAGCCGCTGGGCGAAGCTGGCCACCAGCGGCAGGGTGCGCAGGCTGGACGTGGTCTTGGCCCGGTCGGCCTCCACCAGAACGTGTTTGCCCTCCAGGTTGGTGCTGGTCACGATGTGACGGATGGTCAGGGTACCCGCCTCAAAGTCCACGGCGTCCCACCGCAGGCCCAGCACCTCGCCCCGGCGCAGGCCATAGAAGGCTGCGAACTGGATGATCAGTTCCAGCCGATGGCCCCGGGCCGCTTCGAACAGCTGCTCCATCTCCTCGGCGGTGTAGTAGGCGGCCAGGTACTTCTCGGGCTTGGGACGCTCCACCTTATCTACCGGGTTGCCGGGGATCAGGTCCAGCTTCACGGCGTATTTCAGCGCCTTGTGCAGGTTGGCGTGCTGCCGCAGTACGCTGGTGGCTTTCAGTGTTTCCAGTTCGTGGAGGTAGAAACTTTGGATATGCCGCGCCTGCAGCCCGCCCAGCGTGATGCCGGTGGGCTCGAAATAGGGGACGATGTGGTTCTTCACATTGAAGTTGTAGGAGGACCAGGTAGTTTCCTGCACGGCGGGGCGGATGATTTTCAGCCAGTAGAGCATATAGTCACTGAACAGCATATCGGGACTCAGTTCTTCTTTACGGTTGGGTTTGGGCGGTGTGAAGCTGCGGCGCAGTTCCCGCAGCATCTCCTCCGCCCGCTTTTTGTTGCCTTTCACAGGCAAGCCGGTGGCGTGCCAGGGCTGTTTGCGCTTGCCGTCGGCACCGGTATAGCTGAGTACCATGTAGTAATATCCGTTTTTCTCTTGCAGTCGGCCTGCTACCATAGGCATTTCTCCTTTCACAATCGTTTGTACGGGTTTCCGGGTCCAACACAACAATACCCGGAATCCCTGGCAAAAGCTATTCACAAATCTACACAAGGATACGCCCTTGTTTTGGGTACGAATCTACCAAAGCGCCCGCGTCGGGAACTTCCCGGCGCGGGCTTTTGGTATGGTTGTGGTTCAGCGTTCCAGACCGCGGCGGCGTTTGCGGTGGCGGGTTTTTTCCTCGGCCCGCTGACGGGCCTGTTCCTCCAGGGCCTTGCGGCAGGCGGTGGTGGTTCGTACCCTTCGGAGAATCCTGTCACAGACTTCATCTTCATGCCGCAAAGCCTTGATCTGGCGGGTCAGTCCGGCCCGGCGCTCGGCGGTGCCGGGTGGCGGAACCTTGTGCCGCAGCAGCCGGGCGCAGTCGGCGCGCTCCTTGCAGAGGGCGTCGATCTGCGCCGCCAGTTCCCGGCGGCGGGCCTCCACCTCGTCGGTGGTGTGGAAATCACGGTCAAAGCAGAGGCGCATCTCCTCCAGCGTGCGCTCCACGTTGCGCCAGATCGCTTCGATCTCGGGCCAGTTGATGGACGTCCGGGGATTCGGCTTGGCCTGCACCTTGTACCGGAAGTAGAGATACTGCCGGCCCAGGTGGGGCTTTCCGAAGAGTTCGTCCAGCAGCCCCTTGTACCGTACCTTGGCCCAGGAACGGCAGGGGGGACGCCTGGGATGGTCGTACCCGCCGAACAGGCTGTAATAGTGGGGGCCGAACTGGTAATAGTGGGCGTCCAGCACCCGGGCCAGCGCGGGCCAGTCGAACTCCGGGCCCAGGCGATGCACCCGCACCGGGCGGCCGCCGTCCACTGAGCGCAGCGTGGCGTATTTGCGGCCCTCCTCCCGCCGCCACAGATAGCCCATCCGCCGCAGGGCCAGGGCAAAGTCCTCCTCGGTGCTGGTCTGCTGGAGGGCGGAGCGCAGTGCCTCCCGCATCCGGTTGTACCGGGTGGGCTCACCCCGGCGCTCCGCTTCGTAGAGGGGGCGCGGTGTGCTCTTGCCCGGGGTCTGTACCACCGACAACCCCTGGGCCCGGCAGAGGGCATCGGAGGCGCGGCGCAGCTCCCGGTACTGGCTGCGGCGCTGCTCGTACTTTTTGCCATCCACATAGGACACCGCGTTGATGACAAAGTGGTTGTGCAGGCAGTGGGTGTTCATGTGGGTGGCCACCAACACCTGGAACCGCTCGCCCCACACCTGCCGAGCCAGTTCCACCCCGATGGCGTGGCACTGCTCCGGCGCTATCTCGCCGGGCTGGAAACTCTGGTAGGCGTGCATGGCCACCACGCCCTCGGTCTTGCCGAACTTCCGCTGCACCGCCCGCATATCCGCCCAGGCGGTTTCGGGGCGGCAATGAATGCCCGACACCAGCTTGGAGCTTTCCGGCAAGGTGGTCTTGGCGTCGTTTCCGGCGTAGTGCAGCGCCTGGGACAGGGCACCGTATTCGGTTTTCTCCGGGTTGGCGGCGTAGTCCACCACCCGGCGCAGGTTGTCCCGCACCGGCCAGATCTTGGTGACGGCCAGGAATTACTCCTTCGGCAGCAGGGCATCCCGGATCTGGTCTGTGGCCGCCCGGCAGGGGAGCGCGTCCCCGGGCGGCAGACGGTCCGCCAGCGCGTCCAGTTCTCCCAGAGCGGAAAACAAAGACGCGGGCGGATGAAACTGCGGTGTGTACCCCAGTGCCTGCTGCCGGAGATATTCCGACAGCGTCAGACCGCAGCGCCGGGCGGCGGTTTCCATCCGGCGCTTTTCAGCCGGTGTCACCCGCACGTTGATACCCACGGTGCGGTTTCTCACGAGGCAGCCTCCCGTGAGATTACGGGGTTCGGGGTCGTCCCCGTAGGAGCGGCGGTGTCCGCCGCGGCGAAGGGTTGCCCGTCGGCAACACAAAGCCCATGCTCGCTACCGTGATGCGGCCCCGGTGACGGTGATGACGATGATGACGATACGGGGGCCGCCCCCTCTTCACCAGCCGGTACCGTACCAGACGGTAAAGGGGATCTGCCGGTATCATCGTCACTACCGTCATGACCGTCATCCCCGTCACAGGTGAAGCACAGCAGCCGGGTGTTGGAGGTGCGGCGGGACTGGTAGCGGATGCCCTGCGGGGCAAACACCGTGTAGAAGTGCTCCACCAGTTTGCGGGTGAACTGGTTGGGCTGCACCCCGGTGATGCCCGCAGTGGTCAACAGTTCGGTGGCGGTGCCTG
>NZ_CALADU010000199.1 GCF_937890665.1 uncultured Subdoligranulum sp. | reverse complement strand
TTCGCGCATCATGCTGCGCGCCTTGGAGCGGCGCTTGCATTCTGCGACCGCTGCCTTGCCGCGCAGCGGCAACGACCGGAGCGATGAGCGAAGGGCGAACCTCTGTATTGAATCGCCGAAAAGGCGATTATGACGCCGGGAAAGACAGTTTGCCTTACCACATCCGCCGCAGGCGGCGCTCGACTCCGCAGCCCCTAAAGGGGAGCCTTTTCGCGTTGCGGCAAAGCAAAAAGAAAAGCCAGCCACGGCAAAGCCGGGCTGGCTTTTTCTTTTGGGTCGCGTTTGCATCACACGCGCCACATTTGGGTCCTATTTGCGCCCAATTTGCGGCGCGTATGAGGATGTTTTATGCCGGTTTACGGTCAGTGCTGGGAATGATCGCCGCGGCGGATGCGCTTAAGCGCAAACACCGTCAGCAGGCCGCCCAGAGATACCACGCACAGCAGCGTCCACAGCTCGATGGGGCTGTTATCGCTGGTCTGGGGCACGGCAGAAGCCGCCGTGGCCGCAGAGGTGTCCGCAGCGTCCGTGCCGGGGTCCTGCGCGGGGGCCGTCGGCTGGCTGGAGGGGGCAGGACTGTTCGAGCTGCCCGAATCGTTGGAATCGTTCGGTTCCTCCGGGGCCGGGGACGGCGTCGGGTTCGGTGCATTCCACGTGTTGGTGAAGTTCACTTCCACCGTGTCGTTTGCCTTGATGGTCCCCTTGTCGCCGGGGGCCGTAGTGGTATAGTTACCCTGGTTGGCTTCGGTTTCGGTCACGGTATAAGTCAGACCGGCGGGCAGGTTGGTGGCAATGATGCTTTGGCCGTCTTTCAGCGTGAATTCGGCCACGCCGTTCACAAACGTCATTTCGCCGTAGTCACTATTCACCTCTGTTGCCGGTGAACCGTCCGCGTCCGTCAGGGTCACGGTGAAGTTCCAGTCTTTGTTTTTGTCGCCCTGAGCGCCCTCCACCGTCTTGGAAACGATCAGGCTGCCGACTTCGCCGTTCCGGGAATTGGTAAAGGCTACAGTAGCGGTTTGGCCCATGGAAATGGTGCCTGATTGATTGCTGCCGACAGTCGTAACATACCCGTCATGGTTGGCTTCGGCTTCGGTCACTTCATAGTGAAGGTCAGCAGGCAGGTCCTTGGCGGTTTTGCTGTCGCCATCCGTCAGCGTGAAGGTGGCGACGCCGTTCTCAAACTTCATTTCACCGTATTCACCATTCACGTCTGTTGCCGGGTTGCCCTGCGCGTCCGTCAGGGTAACAGTGAAGTTCCACTCGCGGTTAGTTTCGCCTTGGTTGCCAGTCACCGTCTTGGTAACCGTCAAACTACCCACGCGCTGGTTGGTGACCTGCACCGTCACCGTGCCGGAGAACAGGCTGGTGAGGTCCCGCTTTGTCAAATCAGTCCGGTTGGCGGTGGGGTAGGTGTTGCCTTGATGGTCAGAATTGGGGCACTGCTGGACCAGCAGCTTGGACCAGCCCACATCGGTGGAAAGGGTGCGGGGCGCGGTTTCGTCTTTCGGCGCGTAATCTACGCCCTTGTCGTTGTCCTCGTCGCCCACATATTCCAGATGCAGCACGTCGCCGCTCTCCCAGTTGGCATCCTTCCAGTTGATGGTGCCATTGTCAAAAGTCACGTTCTGGGCCAGTGCCGCGCGGATGTTGAACAGGGTGGTGTCCACCGTGTCGTTGGCGGCAAACTGGATCATGCTTCTCACCAGATTGCCTACGCCGCGCTTGACGGTGATGCCATCGTTCGCTTCGCCTGCGTCGGCGTAAACGCCAGAATAGTCCACGATCACATGGATGGGAGTGTCGTTCACCTTGTAGCCAGTGGGGGCGGATTTTTCAACAAGGTAATACTCCCCGACCGGCAAGTTCACAAATTGGGCAGTGCCATCGGTAGTTGTTATTACTGTACCGAACGAAGCAGTAAAGTCCGGAGGAACAGCCGCGCCGTCAGTGGGTTCGGCAATGGACTGGGAGTCGGACTGCCCCCAAAGCTCAAACTCAGCACCCTCAACAGGAGAGCCCTGGTCGTCCAGTTTTTCCACAAACAACTGGTTCTGAATGTTCGACACATACAGGTTCATGGAAAATACGCGGTCCAACGGATAAGTAGACTCGGTTCCGTCCGCGTCGATACGCCAGGTATTGGTATCTATGGCACCGTTCAACGAATCAGCTTCGGTGTAGTAGTAAACGACGGTGTATTTGGCAGTATTATCCTGACAGATGTGGTAGTAAGTATTGATGTCGCCGGGCAGGTCGTCGATCTCTACCTGATACGCGCCGCTGCTGGCAAGCTGGAACACATATGGATTGGTTCTTGCGGCGGTCAGAATGCTGGTCCAACTTCTATCCGGCTGCACCTGCCAGCCGGTGAGGGGATCGCCCGAAATGGGGTACCATTGGCCGTTCTCCTGCTTCTGGAAGATGACAGCGAACATGACGGGATTGTCTTCCGCGTCCGCGCCCACGAGGGAGATTTCATCCGGATCAGGTTTTGAAGCATCATTGTCAAAATCCGGCAGCAGCTTGATCTTGTTGCCGGTGGTGGCGGTCACTTGGGGAATCGCGTAAGCACCCGTACTCCACGGGTCCTTGGACAGAAGGAATACTTCCTCCGAATCATGGGGAGCCGCTTTGAAGTACAAGCCGATTTCGTGTGAGGCGCGGTATCCCTGAGGAGTGGCGTACTCCACCAGCATCAGATTGTTGCCGGAAGCGTCCTGACTATCCTTATACGTGTTATACAACTCATCAAGCGTGAGGGGGTAAGTTTCGCCGGTCTCATCCGTACGGGTAAAGACAAATTCGCCATTTACATCCGTGGTGCCTTCCGCAATGACTTGGGCACCGACCCCGTTGGCTGCATAATCCGCCGCGCCGTACAAATGGAATTCTGCGCCTTTCACCGGGTCGCCATACTGGTCGACCTTGTGCAGTGTGCTTTCCGGGATGGTGACAAGGTTATACCTCAACTGCATGTTGGAGTCGTTGTTGCCGCGTTCAAGATAGAAGAAGTCCAGCGTGTGGTAAGTATTGTTCAGGAGGGTAGTGCTGTTTTCATAACCCAGCTTCTCGCCAAGCGTTTCCTCGGAAGGGATGTTGTTGATTGTGATTTTGCCCGTAGCAAAATTGATGTTGACCGTAGCTGCATTGTGGATGCCGCCCAGGTCCGCGACCAGCTTGCCGTCAATGAAGATCCAAACGTCGTCGTCGCCGGAAAATTCATAGGTGACGGGCGTTCTTTTATCTTGGTCTACATAGCCGCCGTTCTGCTGAATGAACCGGGTGGACATATGCACACCGAAGAAATGATTAAAGCTCGCATCCCCACAAGAATAGGGGTTTATAATACCGTCTTGCTCGTCAACCTCGGTCACGGCATTGAACGGGAAGAATTGCCCCGGTACTGGTGCCTTAGGTGGATCTTTTTTTTCGAGGGAATAACCGCCCGGAATGCCGTACAGGGCGAAGCTGTTCTTGGAGTCCTTATCATTCAGGTCTGCAGGGTAGAGGACGGCATAGTTTTTGGTGCTGTCATAATAGTAATAGCCTTCGCTGTCCACCTGCAGCAGACCCTGTGCGTCGGGGTAGCTGGCCTTGCCGTTCACGTCCTTCGAGGGGTTGAACAGATAGGCGAGGGACTCGTTGGCAGTGCGGCCACCCAGGCCGGCGCTTTGCAATTGTTCATCGGTAAGAGCCAGCACCGGGTAGCCGTCATCGCCCAATTTGTTCTGGACGATGCCGGAGTGTGTTGTTTCGTCCCCGGTCCATTCGTTCCAAGCACCATGCTTAATGTCGGAACCGAACAACAGCGCGTGCCCCGCATTGATACCCGCATCGATGTCGTTGGCGTTGGTATCAGGGCCCTCTTGCGTCGTCTGCCAGTAGTCGAACACGTCGATGGTCGTGCCGTTGGGCGAAACGCCGTTGATAAGGTGGTTGCTCCCCTTGCCATCATTCGGGTCGCCGCTGGGCAGGCCCGCATACGTCTGCACGTCGTCCGCCGCCAGCAGCGCGGGCGCAGCGGCAGACTGCGGCGCTTCAGTCGGTTCCGGCGTCGGGGTGGGGGCCGTTTCGGGCGTGGCGGCGCTCTCCGGCGTGGCCGTCGTGCCCGGGTCCGGCGCGGTTTCCGCAAAGGCCGTGCCGCCCGGCGCGCATACGGTAAACATCATGGCCGCGGCCAGTGCTGCGGCCTGGGCCTTTTGGAACATCGTTTTGCGCAGCATATTCGTTTGATTCCTTTCCTTCCAGTGTGAATGTATCGGATGCGCCGCTTCCGGCGCAGATTGCACTTGACGGTATTTCTATTCCATGCTATCGTTTATTATAAATAAGCGCGCAGGGCGGGAAAAGCAGTTGCGCAAAAATCGGCATCCTGTGCGCAAAATTTGCATTTTTGGGAGGGGGAATCACGGTGCTGCGGATCGCTGTGTGTGACGATGAAGAGCGGCAGCGCGGGCATCTGGCGGCGCTGCTGGCCGACTGGCTGGCTGCGCGGCCCGGTTTGTGCGGCCGGGTGGAACAGTTTGAAAGCGGCGCTGCGCTGTTGAAGTACCGGCAGGAGCGGGGCGGGTTCGACCTGTACCTGCTGGACATCGTAATGCCCGGCCCCAACGGCATAGAAACCGCGCGTCAACTGCGTGCGGCGGGGGACACGGGGCTGGTCGTTTATGTGAGCGGGTACGAGGAGTTCGCTGTGGAGAGTTACAGCGTAGGTGCGTTCTTTTATCTGCTCAAACCGGTGGAGCGGGAAAAACTGTTTGACGTGCTGGACGGTGTCGCCCGGACCCTGGCCGAACGCCAGCGCGGCCGCGCGGTGGTGGTCCAGACGGCCCAGGGGCCGCGCCGCGTGCTGGTGGAGCGCATCCGCTGTGCGGAGCGGGTGGACCGCTGCGTGCGGTACTACTGCACCGACGGCACGGTGGATTCCCAAAGCATCCGCGTGACCTTCCGGGAGGCGGTGGCCCCGCTGCTGGCCGACCGCAGTTTTTTCCTGTGCGGGGCCAGTTTTGTGCTGAACCTGCGCCATGTGACCGGCGTGC
>NZ_CALADU010000198.1 GCF_937890665.1 uncultured Subdoligranulum sp. | reverse complement strand
TATTAATCAGCTTATCAAGAATATTTATTCCTTCATCAACTTGAACACCTTTGACCGGTGCTTTCTCATAAATTGATGTAACTGCAATTTTGATTTGGACATATAACTCTTTCTTACAACGGACACCCACCAGTATCATTTCATTTTGGTCAGTTGGCTCGTTAAACAAATCTAAAAACAAACAACCATCATGAGATTGAAATAAGTAAGCGTCACCTTGTCCGCGCTCTACATCGTCATATTCTTTTTCAAGCCATTCTGGATCTATATTCAGACTGAGAGATTTGCACAACATTTCAAAATCATTAGGATTTTCAATCAAATCGAATATAGAAACAATAAATACAAAATCATACATAGCATTTTCCTTATTTTTGATCGTTGGCATTACTATCTTTCAGACTCCCTATGGTATTTATGTTCCCTCGCAAACTTCCTCGCCGCTTCCCGGCGTTCCTCACTGTATGGCGCAGTCAGCCGGAAACAGAAGCGGCCCTTGTCGATCTCAAAGGTCTTGCAGCCCCAGCCGTCGTCGTCCACCTCCTGACAATGCTCCGGCCAGCGGCGGGCGTAGGCTCCCAGTCTGTTTCTGCCGTTCTCTTGATTTTTATGAGCTGGACTGGATATTAACAGGGCGCACGATAGCTGGCAATGACCTTTCCCTCTGGAGTTAAGAAAAAGCACAGGTTATATCCGTTGCCAATGACAAAAGGATCTTCATCTGCTAACCACCCTAAAAACGCACAATCCGATGGGATGATTTCTTTTTCACACCAGCCCAGCAGTTTGCTACATGGTACTCCCATTTTTGTCCATCGGTAAAAGTCATCAACATTTAAATCGTCCAAGTCGTAGTTGTCTTGTTCTTCTACCACTTCAAATTCAATATCTCCGCCTGCATAGTCCGGGGAAACCGGGCACGAAAGACCTACCTGCTGGATATTTTCTTTTGCATCGAGCGGAAGTTGGATCACTACAATGTCCGAATTGTAATCTCCTTTTTCAAACAACTGATACCCTTGTATACAAAGAGTGTTTGGTATGTTCAACTTTTCTCCATCACAATAAAGTTGAAATAGAAAGGCTAAGTCTGCTCCGTCTATTTGCGGCCATATTTCTGGAAGATGTGTTGGAAGTCCACCGCATTTGTTAATACTCCCGAAATAACCATTCTTAAAAACCATGTGATATGAAGTCACAGCAATATACCTCCCATCTTTATATATAAACTAACCTCTCAGCGGTATTGTGTCCCCTCGCAAACTTCCTCGCCGCCTCCCGGCGTTCCTCGCTGTATGGCGCGGTCAGTCGGAAACAGAAGCGGCCCTTGTCGATCTCAAAGGTCTTGCAACCCCAGCCGTCATCGTCCGCCTCCCGGCAATGCTCCGGCCAGCGGCGGGCATAGGCCACCAACCTGTTTCTGCCGTTCTCTTGATTTTTATTAGCTGGACTTTCTATGTAGTATTAAGAATCAAACCGCTGTTGCATACGAGTCCCTGAAATTGCAAAGAAATCTTTACTTTGCCTTGATGACCAGTGAAACTTTACCATCATCATTGATCGAAAGTTGAAGGGTCTTAATATATTTGTCGTAAAACTGCTGGCGTTCAGCCGCAGTCATTTCTATTCGGGTGGAGCGGAGTGCATCGTTCAACATATCAATGGCATTTAGCTGGACGGCCTTCTCCATGTAATCACGTATTTCCTGCAACAGAGCGCTCGTTTTTAGTTCTTCTGAATCGCCGGAATAGAAGTCATCCAAATAGCAGTAAAAAATCCCTGAGTTGGCAAGTGCGGCTTTCATATCCGGTCCACATTTATTGTGTTCAATCATCACTAAGAATTGAGCCTTTGGTAATGACGAAATAAGGCCCCAATAATCAGAATCACTGGAAACAATGATAAAGGAATCCACGTTGTTTTCGTAATATTCCTGGCAAGCCCTCGCAGTCAGACGAATGTCCACCAACGACTTGTTTTGCTTGATACGCTCAATCAAAATATGCTCCACTGAAACAGAGGTAAACTTTTCCAAGCTGCTCCAAGCTGAAGCAGTGTGAATATCGTCAAAGAGGATGATCGAAGTGATTTTTTCAGTGTATGTGCTGTTCAGCCGCCGCAGGGTCGCGCTTAACTTATAGGGGTCTGAATTTTCGCAATCGACTACGATTACCACTTTTCGGCTGTCATCAATAAAATCATAGATGCTGTCTTTTATATAACTGCCGGCGTCTGAGACTTTGTTGTACTCGGTAAACTCGTCATTATGCCAACGATAGAGCAGGGAAACAAATCTTTTATCATTGAACAAGATGTTGCCCTGATCGCTGGGACTCCAATGAATATACATTTGATAGGGATAAAGCAATATGTGTTCATAATAGACTGCCGCTGCTTCTTGAGTCCCTTTTTCGCATAGACCATTGGGCATGATGAAAAGCTCTCGGATGTATTTCCAGTTAAGCCAGAGGGGAAATAAATGCTTGCAGTTATTGATACGGTCCGAAATAATTCGGTTAATTTCAATAATATGTGCAGGTAATTTTGTGTTCCACTTTCTGATAAAACTGACGTTATCCGCTGATAGTTGGCTGATAGAATCAGCAGGGACAAATTGTGGCAGCGAAAGAATGGTTTTATAGTCCGTTCTCATTTTATCATTGATGTACTTGAAATTTCGTTCAATCGCTGTCCGTATGATGCACAGATGACGAATAATCCGGGCGTTCTTGTCATTCTCTAACTGTTGGAATATTTCGAGTTGCGGTGGCTCATGCTGGTTCTCAAATATTCGTTTTGGGACGCCAATTAGATAAGCAACCTTTGAGACGATACTATAGGTGCTATCTCTATATGTCATTCGTTCTGTTGGCCTGACACCTTGCTGTTCATTCATAAAAATCCCTTCTATTGTGGATTGGCTACCTACATGGGGAAGCCCCAAAAGCCATCTGAGGTTTTAGGAACACTTATCATAATGATTATCTAGAATCAGTATATCACGCCATCTGTTCAGATAGCAAGTCAAACTAAAAACTACGCTGCGTAGGTAGCATAGTTTTTAGTTCGATTACTTAGTGTGTTCAGCCGCTAAAAAGGAGTATCCTCTTTAACTTTTATCCCTCAGCATAAAGTTTATCAGAACTTGATAAACTCTGTACCAACACCGGGCGTCTCCTTTATAAAACGTCCATGCTCAAATTTTGCTTCTTCTTCATTATGGATTGTGACATACTCCGGGTAAAATTCGCAAATCGCGTTTAGTAGCGCATCCATATCAACTACACTGCTTTCCTTTATTTCTGGGTAAAAAAGGGAAAGCTCATGCAATGGGATGACGCTGTTTTGCTTGGAGAAAAAGAGTAAGCGTCAAGGCTGAGGGCGGATTAAAAAGGCAAAGAAGATATGAGATACT
>NZ_CALADU010000197.1 GCF_937890665.1 uncultured Subdoligranulum sp. | reverse complement strand
TGCGATAGGGCGTTAACAGCGCCGCCAGAGTTCAAATCTCTGATGCTCCGCCAGACAAGGGCAAGGATGGAAACATCCTTGCCTTCTGTTTTTTGCGGAAGCAGAAACCGGCACCCTGTCTGGCTGCCGGTTCCCGCTTGCAGGAAGTATGCTGTGCGGTGAAAAGCACGGCACACGATTTGAAAAGGATGTATATACAAAGGAGAACCCTATGCCCTGTACCACGATTTTGGTGGGCAAGAAAGCCAGCCATGACGGCTCGACGATCATTGCCCGCAATGATGACGGCGCCTTTGAAGCCAAGCGCCTTTTGGTCCACCCGGCCAGAGAGAAGGCGGCTGCCTACAAAACGGTCATTTCCCATCTGACCGTTGCATTGCCGGAACAGGCCATGCGCTATACCGACTGCCCCAACGTGACCAAGACCAACGGCGTCTGGCCCGCCTGCGGCATCAACGAGGCCAACGTGGCCATGACCGCCACCGAGACCATTACCAGCAACGCCCGGGTCATCGGCGCGGACCCCTATGTGCGGTATCAGGAAAAGAAGGGCCGCAACACCAAAGAGGTCCCCGGCGGCATCGGGGAGGAGGACTTGGTGACGCTGGTGCTGCCCTACATCCGTTCAGCCCGGGAAGGGGTGCTGCGCACCGGCGCGCTGCTGGAGCAGTACGGTACTTACGAGCCAAACGGCATGGCCTTTGCGGACGCCGACGAAGTCTGGTGGCTGGAAACCATCGGCGGCCACCACTGGATCGCCCGGCGGGTGCCCGACGACCGGGTGGTGGTCATGCCCAACCAGTTTGGTCTGGACCATTTTGATTTTGGGGATGCCTACGGGGCGCAGCAGGAGAACCTTTGCTCCAAGGACCTGCGGGAGTTCGTGGAAACCTACCATCTGGCGCTGGATACGGGCGCGGATTTTAACCCGCGGCTGGCCTTCGGTTCCCATTCCGATGCGGACCATATCTACAACACCCCCCGGGCTTGGTTCATGGCCCGGTATTTCCTGCCCCGGACCTACCGCTGGGACGGAGAGAACGCCGACTTTACCCCGGAGAGCAACGACATCCCGTGGTCCTTTGTGCCGGAGCGCAAGGTGACGGTGGAGGACGTGCGGTATCTGTTGGGGTCCTACTATCAGGGAACGCCCTACAACCCCTACGACAAGACCGCTGCCTGCAAGGGCAAGTACCGCACCATCGGCGTGCCCAACAGCGATGTCTGCGGCATTCTGCAGGTCCGCGGCGATCTGCCCGAGGCCATTCAGGGGGTGGAGTGGCTGTCCATGGGCGGCAGCGGCTTCACGGCCTGCTTCCCGGTTTATGCCAATGTGGCCCAGTTCCCCAAGTATCTCAGCGGCACGACGGAAACGGTCTCCACCGACAGCATGTACTGGCACAGCCGGCTCATTGCCGCGCTGACCGACGCCCATTTTGGGGATGCCCTGATCTTTGACGAGCGGTATCTGAACGCCGTGATGAACCGCGGACAGCAGTTCCTCTATGAGTACGACGAGAAGATCCGGCAGGGGGCGCCCGTTGAGATTTTGCAGGAAGCCAACCGCAAGATTGCCGACATGGTGAAGGAAGAGTCGGACAAAGCCCTTGCCCAGATCCTTAAAAATGCCTCTGAGCATATGAAGATCCGGTATCACCGGGGGGATAACTGAGCGGACGATACCAAAGAAAGCAGCACCGAAAGGTGCTGCTTTCTTTTTGGCCCGGCGAAGGACCGTTAGGCGGTAAACTGCGTTGGGATGCGGACGAAGATCCGCCCGATGGTGTAGGCGACGGCAAACCCCAGCAGGGTGGCGACCCCGGCGGTGCCGTAGTCATTGCCTTGCAGGCCGTTGGAGATGACAGACCCGATGCCGCCGGCCGCTGCCATGCCCGGAACGGGGCATTCCTGATACAGCATCGGGCGGCCGCCTTTTTGGCGGCGATTTGCGGCTTTGATCCTACAAGATTTTGGGGAGGATCACAAGAGATTGCGTGGGACGGCGGGGGCAAAACCGGGTGAAAAAACGGCGCGGGGGCGTCAAAGGCCTTCCAGCGCGGTGAGGGTCAGGCGGTACTGGGCTTGCAGGGCGGGCATCCTCCAAAGCGCCGGCGCGCAGATCCTCCACCATGGCGCAGGTCTGGCGGTACAGTGCCTGCATGGACAGATTGCCCGTCACCCCCTTGAGGGTGTGGGCGGCGGTAAAGGCGTCCTCGGTGCGGCCATCGGCCAGCGCCTGTTCCAGCGCCGCAAAGCTGGGGTCCTGCCCGAACCGGGCCAGAAACCGCAGCAGCAGAGCTTCGTTGTTCATAAAGCGAGCCAGCGCGTCCTCTACCGCGATGTCGGCGTCCAGCAAGCGTTGTTTTTGTAGGGCGTCCATGGGGATCCTCCTTGGGTCATGGGGTGACAGAACAAACGGATTGATACAAGAGCCGCAGGTCGGGCTCACACTGGGTGAAGGCGTCCAGCAGCGCCGGATTGAAGGCGCCGCAGGCTCCCTCCAGAATGAGCTGTACCGCCTGGTCGGCAGGCAGGGGGGCCTTGTAACAGCGGGGGCTGACCAGCGCGTCGTAGACATCGGCCAGCGCTACGATCTGGGTCCAGATGGGGGTGGCGTTGCCCACCAACCCGTCGGGATAGCCCCGGCCGTCCCACCGTTCGTGGTGATGCAGGGCGATGTCGTAGGCGTAGCGGTAGGCTTCGTGCTGGCGCATCTGGGGAATGTGAGAGAGCAGCTTGGCCCCGTTGACGGTGTGGGACTGGATGATGGAAAACTCCTCCGGCGTCAACCGGCCCGGCTTGTGCAGGATGGCGTCGGGAATGGAGATCTTGCCCACATCGTGGGTGATGGCTCCCACGCCGATGAGTTGGATCTCGCTGTCCGTGAAACCGGCCCCCAGCGCGGTGTGGCGCAGCAGGTGACAGGTGATGTCCCGGATGCGCCGGACATGCTGGCCCGACTCATCGCTGCGAAATTCGATGGCGGTGGCCAGCGCTTCCACCATGCCCATGCCCATGGCCGCCAACTGCTGGGTCTGTACCAGCAGTTGGTCCCGCTGCTGCTCCACCGTGGCGCCCAACTGCCGACGGGCCCGGTAAAGCTCCACGATGGAGTTCACCCGCCGCTGGACGATGTAGGGCACCACCGGTTTGAAGATGATGTCCATGACCCCCAGCCGGTAGGCTTCCCGCATGGTGGCGTCGGCACTGTCCGCCGTGATCAAAAAGACCGGGAACCGCTGGGTCAGACCGTCGTCATGCAGGCGGCGCAGTACCTCGATGCCGTTCATCTCGGGCATGATCACATCCAGCAGCACGGCGCTGACCGTGTCCTGATGCTGGTGCAGTACCGCCAAGGCTTCCCGGCCGTTGGCGGCTTCTAAGATCTGGTACTCTGCCTGAAACAGGTTGGCCAGAATTGCGCGGTTGATCTCCTCATCATCCACGATGAGCAGGGATTCAGGATCTTTCATCACTACCATTTCCCTTTCCGCCGCTGGGGGCGCTGCGCCCCGCCAGCAGTCTTTGTACAACCTGCGTCAACTGGGCAAAGTCGATGGGCTTTGCCACATGGTCGTTCATGCCCGCTTGTACGGTCCGCTCCATATCTTCGGCAAAGGCGTTGGCCGTTACCGCCACAATGGGCACCTGACGGGCGTCGTCACGCAGCAGCCCCCGCAGGATCCGGGTGGCCTGACAGCCGTCCATCACCGGCATCCGCATATCCATCAGGATCACATCGATGGAACCGGGCGGCTCGTGCAGGAAGGTATGCACCGCGTCCGCCCCGTTGATGGCTTGCAGCACCTGCGCTCCGGACATCTGCAAAAGTTCGGTGAGCAGTTCCCGGTTCATGGCGTTGTCCTCCGCCACCAAGACCCGCACCCCCTGCCACGAGAAGGGCTCGTCGGGGGCGATCACCGGGGCGGGCGGCGCCTTTTGGTCGCTCCGTTGCAGGGGCAGCGTAATGGTGAACCGGGTGCCTTGGCCCAGGGTGCTTTCCACCTGAATATCGCCGCTCATCTGCCGCACCAACCCCTGCACGATGGTCATGCCCAGCCCGGTGCCCACCGTGGAGTGGGCGGTGAAGCTGGTTTCGCGGGAATAGGGCTCGAACAGGTGGGACAGGAAATCCTGCGACATGCCGATGCCGGTATCCTCGATGACAAAGCGGTATTGGCTGTGCTGCTGGAAATCCAACTGGGTGACCGTCAGGTGGACCGATGCGCCGGCGTCGCTGTACTTGAAGGCGTTGGAAAGCAGATTGTTCAAGATCTGGGTCAGCAGGTTGGCATCCCCCACCACCAGCGAATCCCGCAGGTCGAGGGTGACCTCCAAGGTCTTGTCGGCCTCCTGCGCGTGGACCCGGAAGAGGTCCGCGATACTTTGGACCAACTGGGCCAGATCAAACTCCTTGCGGTCCATGCTGACCTTGCCGGCCTCCAGACGGGAAAACTCCAAAATGTCGTTGATGAGGGTCAGGAGCTGCCGCCCCGCAAACTCGATCTTGCCCAACTCGTCGGCGGCCTTGTCCCGGTTGCCGTCGGCAATGCTCTTGCGCACCAGCGGGCAATAACCCAAAATGGCATTCAGCGGGGTGCGCATATCGTGGGACATATTGCTGAAAAACTGGGACTGGGCCCGGGTGCTGCGCCGGGCGATGTCCAGCGCATCCTGCAATACCTGCATGTGCTGGAGCTGCTGGTTCTTCTCGGCGTCCACATCCCGGAAGCAGAGGATCACCTCGTCGGGGACCAGCGTGGGGGCGTAGAGGGTGCGTACATTGACCCAGTGGTAGACCTCCCCGAATTGGCGCTGGAAGTCGCCGCCGTAGTCCGCCAGCTTGGCGTCCACCCGGCTGCGGATGCTCTCCAGCGAGAAACTTTCCGCAAAGGTCTGCCGGGTCTCGGGCTTGACGTGCTCACACAGAAGCTGCAGCAGCGCGGGATAATCCTCCCGCGGGGGGAGCCGCTCCACCAGATCGGGGGCGCACTTGATGGCCTCGTAGCTGCCCCGGCGGAAATTTATCCGGAAGATGGCATAGAAGGAATCGCCCAGCATATGGGCGGTGTCGTCGGCCCGCTTGATCCGCCGCCAACGCATGGCGTCCCGCACGGTCAGCGCCGCCAGCAGCGTAAAGAGCAGCAGCGCCACCCCGGCCATGACATAGAGGGCGATGTTCTCGTCCCCCATGAGCACCGACTGGATGGGAATGGTCACAATGACCATCCAGCCGTTGTCCATCACCGCGTAGTAGGCCCCCCGCAGCGTGTTGGACGGGTCCCGGAAAAAGGCGTCGTAGGATTCCAGCGAGCCGTCCTGAATGCAGCGGACCAGATAGCTGGCAACATTTTGCAGCGACTGCCCGTCGGTGGACCAGGAGCTTACGGCGTAGAGCAGCGCCCCGTTGTCGTCACACAGGTAATAGGAGTACCCCTCCGGCAGGGTTTGCAGGGTGTTGTGCAGCTCGTTGTTCTGGATATAGATGTCCATGGCCAGCACATCCCCGGGCTGGGCCAGCTCCATGGACAGGGTGATGACCAACTGCCCGGTGACGGCGTCGGTGTAGACATCGCTGAATACCGGCATGCCGTGCTCTTGCAGGGCCAGTTGGTACCATTGGGTGGCGCCATAGTCGTAGTCGGCATCCCCCTCCCAGGGAGTGGCGCCGATGAGCTGCCCGTCGATGACCACATAGGGGTCCACCAGCGCGGTGCCGATGATGGCCGTCAACTTGTTGAAGTAGCTCTGCATCCAGTGCTGGATCTGCTCCGGCGTGCCGCCCCCGGAGGAGATCTCGTCGATATACTGCCCGGCGATCAGGGCGGTGTCCTGCAAGGTGTCCCGGGTCAGCGTTTCCTCCACGGCGTAGCTTTGGGCCAACGCCATGCCCAACTGGTGGGTGTTTTGCAGCAGCTTGATGCGCACCAGCACAATGCTGAGCACCAGCAGCCCCGCCACCACCGCCAACAACAGAATGTTCAGCAGGGTGCGGGTCAGCTCGGAACGCTGTGCAAGCAGATTGGATTTTTTCTTCTTCTTTTTCATCTGTCGGTTTGCTCTTTTCCGGACCGGGAGGGGGGCAGGTCGTGGTGCCGCCGGTCTATGCCCTGACGGCGGTAGAAGGCCTGCTTGTCCTGATACATGGCGCGGTCCATTTTGTCAAACAGTTCACTGAGCCCGTTGGGGCCCAGCTCGGCGGCACCCATGGAAACCGTCACCGGGCAGGGGCCTTCCCCGGCGGCGTTGTAGGCGTCCAAAGCCGCTTGAATGCGGTGCTGGACCGCCTGCAGGTCGGCAAGGGCGGCATCCTCCACCAAGATGACGAACTCATCGCCGCCATACCGGGTCACGATGGCCCGGGGGCTGGCAGCCTGCTTTAGGATGCGGGCCACGGCGTACAGCACCCGGTCCCCGGCCCGGTGACCGTAGGTGTCGTTGATCTGCTTAAAGCCGTTGACGTCCAGCATCAGGCCGCTGAGCCGCCGCCCTTGCTGGAATAAGGTGATAGCATAATTTCTGTAATAAATCAAATAGTTGCGGTTGTGGGCGCCGGTCAGCGCGTCCAAAGAGGATTCTTCCCGCTGCAAGGTGGTATGCAGCGCGGTCAGACCCACCGCCACCGATACCCAGATGGCGGCCAAGCCATACCACAGATACTGTATTATGGTGCCAATAAAGACCGGCAAAAGAAAGGTGAATACCGGGATGGACCGGCTGCGGTCCACCCGCAGCCGATGGTAAAGGGCTAGCCCGCCCCCAGCCAAAAGGTACAGATAGGTGACGGCGTAGACCAGCGGCGAGGCGACGCCGCGATAGTAGACGTTGTCGGCGGTGATGCCGAAAAAGACTTCGGTAAACAGGTTGGCCGCACAAAGCACCACCACCAGACCGGCGGGGATGGCGGCCACCGTGTCCACATACCGCAGGTGGGGGTGGGGCTCAAACAATTTGTGGCCAATGTAGTAAAGCCAGAGATAGGCGAACACCGCGTTCAGCCCAAACACCACGGCGTTGAGCAGCAGGCAGAAGGAACGCAGCGCCGCAAACCGCGGCCCGTCCAGACAGAAACCCAGTGTTTCCAGCAGGCAGAGCGTCAGGCAAAGGCGGCACATGGTGCGGAAGGTGCGGATCTCTCGCCGGATGCGGCGCAGGTGGGGGCGGGTGTCCCGCAGCAGGATGGCGGTGAGCCAGACCCCCAGCCCGTTGGCGATCAAGACGGCGGGCAGGTTGACGGTGGCGCCCAAGGCGGCGGACATACAGGGACCCTCTCCTTTCCCAAAAGAATGTGGGTCATGCCGACGCGATGGAGCAGCCCAAAGGTTTGCCTCAACCTATCCGGCTGGACCCCCGCGGCCCGTCGGCACGGAACAAAGCAAAAATTTACTCTTTCATCATACCATGCACCGCATCGGAAAACAAGCAAATCCTTTGCCCTTATGGCCCGGCCGGCCGCCCAAACAGGGCGCAACCTGCCCAAAAACCGGACTGTTTTTTTGTGCGGAGTGTGAATTGACAGGGACGGAATGAATCCGGTATACTAAGGCCGTTGATTACGTAAGGTTTGTTACTCTCCGGAGGCTTTCCCTTACCATCTGGTAGTGGGGGAATTCTCTGGATTTTTTTGTTGTGGGGGAAAAAGATGCGGGTGGTCAAAAACATCAACAACAATATCTCCCTGTGTCTGGACAGCCACAACAACGAGGTCGTCGCCTTCGGCAAGGGCATCGGGTTTATGAAGCCGCCCTACGATGTGCCGCTGAGCAAGATCGACCGCACCTTCTACGATGTGAGCGAGGAACAGATCGGGCTGCTTAACCGCATTCCCGAGGAAGTGCTGGAAACCGCCGCCGCCATCGTGGATCTGGCCAACGAAACGTCGGGACACCAGTTCCGGGAAAATGTGGTCTTTACCTTGGCGGATCACATCGACTTCTGCATCCAGCGCCAAAAGGAACACATCCACTTCAAGCTGCCCCTTTTCTACGAGGTGCGTCAGCTTTACCCCGAGGAGTCCAAGATCGGGCAAAAGGCGCTGCAGATCATCCGGCAGCGGCTGGGCGTGGAACTCCCCCGGGAGGAAGGCGCCGCCATCGCCCTGCATTTCGTCAACTATCAGGCGCAGGAGGTTCAGGGCGACACCGTGGACTACGGCGCCATCATCGACGAGACCACCCGCACCGTGGAGGAAGAACTCCATGTTTCCATCGACAAGGATGGCTTCAACTACTACCGCTTCGTCACCCACATGCACTACATGATGAAGCGCACCCAGAACGATCAGATGATCGTGTCCCAAAATCAGGATATTTTTGAATCCCTGTGTCAGGAATTTCCCGACATTTACCGATGCGCCTGCAAGATCGGCGCCGATATGGAAAAAACCTTGCATCAGAAACTGACCGATGAGGAAATGCTCTATCTGATGCTGCATATCAACCGGCTTTGTGCTCGTGAGGATTGTGACCAATAAAAGGCCCCAGCGGCTTTTTGGCGGGCTTTACCCCAGAGTGCTTCCCAGACCAAGATGGCCTGCCCTTTTGGGGGCAGGCCCGGCGGGAGCGCTTCTGGGGTTTTTTCATGCAAACCGTCGGTGCGGAAGCGCGCTGCACCGACTGGAAAATACAAACCCTGCATCGATTTTTAGGAGGAACGAATCATGGCAACCAAAACAAGCAAATACCAAGTGATGGCCAGTCAGATCGTGGAACTCGTGGGCGGCAAGGACAACATTCGCGCCTGCACCAACTGCATGACTCGGCTGCGCATCAACCTGAAAGATAAGGGTCTGGTGGAGCTGGAGCAGCTCCAGAAACTGCCGGGCTGCATCAAGACCCAGTGGGTCAACGACCAACTGCAGGTCGTCATCGGCCCGCAGATAGGCTCGGTATACCGCGAAGTGCAGGAGATCATCGGACCCACCGAGGGCGCCCCTGAGGAGGGCGCCGCCCAGAAGAAGGGCCTTGCTGCCCGCCTGCTGGACGTGCTCAGTGGCATCTTCCTGCCGGTCATCCCCGGCATCGCCGGCGCCGGTATGCTCAAGGCCATCATCGCCTTGCTCAAGGCGCTGGGTCTGGTGGCGGAAGACAGCTATACCTTCCAGCTCTTTAACATGATGGCAGACTGTATCTTCTACTTCCTGCCCTTCTTCTTGGCGGTTTCCAGCGCCAAGATCTTCAAGACCAACTCCTGCTTGGCGGTGGCACTGGCCGCGGCGCTGGTCCATCCCACCCTGCTGAATCTGGCTACCGCCGGTGAAGTCACCAGCATCAGCTTCTTCGGCCTGCCGGTGCGTGTGGTCAACTACACCTACTCGGTCATTCCCATCGTGCTGGGCGTCTGGGTGCTCAGCTATGTCTACCGCGTGGTGGACCGCTACATGCCCGACGTGATGAAGGTCATCTTCACCCCCACTGTGGTCCTGCTCATCATGATCCCGCTGGAACTCGTCGTGCTGGGCCCCTTGGGCAGCTACGCCGGTTCTCTGCTCACCAGCTTCATGACCTGGCTGTTCTCCATCAACGCCTTTGCCGCCGGTTTCGTTATGTCCCTCATCCGGCCCATCACCGTTATGACCGGTATGCATCAGGCCTTTACCCCCGTGGTCTTCCAGAACTTGGCGGAGCTTGGCTATGATATGCTGCTGCCCACCATGTTCATGTCCACCATGGCTCAGTTCGGCGCTACTGCCGCTATGTACTTTAAGACCCGCAAGAAGGAAGAAAAGACCCTCGTTGTGTCGGCCAGCTTCTCGGCCATCATGGGCATCACCGAACCCGCCCTCTACGGCGTGCTCATCCGCTACAAGAAAGCCTTCGCGGCAGCCTGCATCGGCGGCGCGCTGGGCGGCGGCTACATCTCGATGACCCACTTCCATCTGCTCAGCTTTGCCAGCTCCAGCATCGTCAGCCTGCCCCTCTACTTCCAGTCCAACGTGCCCAACGTCCTTATCGCCATGGCCATCAGCATTGTCTCGGCCTTTGTCATCGCGATGGTGCTGGAAAAACCCCATACCGAGGAGCAGTCCCTGACCGAAGAAGTTTGATCTCGGCCATCGGCCACGAAAGGAAGGTTTGTCATGCAACCGTTTAAGAAAGATTTCCTCTGGGGCGGCGCCACCGCTGCCAACCAGTTCGAAGGCGGCTGGAACGAGGGCGGCAAGGGCTTGTCCGTTGCGGATGTGGCCCGCTTTAAGCCCGATGTGGATGTGCAGGATATGCAAAAACAGTGGGAGATCACCTCCCAAGACATCGAGGAGGCTGCCCGCACCACCGATACCACCTACTACCCCAAACGCCACGGCGCCGATTTCTACCACCATTATAAGGAAGATATCGCCCTGATGGCCGAGATGGGCTTCAAGGTCTACCGGATGTCCATCGCCTGGTCCCGCATCTTCCCCCGGGGCGATGAGCTGGAACCCAACGAGGAGGGCTTGCGCTTCTACGACGCCGTCTTTGACGAACTGAAAAAGTACGGCATCGAACCGCTGGTCACCATGTCCCACTACGAGCCGCCGCTGGCCTTCGTCACCGAATACGACGGCTGGTACAACCGGAAATCGGTGGAGTTTTTCCTGCGGTATGTCAAGACCATCCTGACCCGTTACAAGGATAAGGTCAAATACTGGCTCACCTTCAATGAGGTCGACAGTGTCATCCGCCATCCCTTCATGACCGGCGGCCTGATCCCCGACCATTTCCCCACCCCCGAAGCCTTTGAGCAGGCCATCTATCAGGCCATGCACCACCAGTTCGTGGCCAGCGCCTTGGCCACCAAGCTCTGCCACGAGATCATCCCCGGCGCCAAGGTGGGCTGCATGCTCACCAAGCTGACCTACTACCCCTATACCTGCAAGCCCGAGGATGTCCTCAAAGCCCAGCAGGATATGCGGGCGACGCTGGCCTTCTCGGATGTGCAGGTCTTCGGCGAATATCCCGCCTACCTCAAGGCGCTGTATGCCCGCAAAGGCATCCATATCCAGAAGGAGCGGGGCGACGATGAGATCCTGAAGAGCTATCCGGTGGATTTCATCTCCTTCTCCTACTATTCCTCCTCCTGCTCGGCGGTGGACACCACCGGTCTGGATGTGGCCCCCGGCAACACCTGCGCTGCCATCAAGAACCCCTACCTCAAAGCAAGCCCCTGGGGCTGGCAGATCGACCCCACCGGTCTGCGCATCTCGATGGTGGACCTCTATGACCGCTACCGGCTGCCCCTCTTCATCGTGGAAAACGGTCTGGGTACCTACGACGAGGTCCAGCCCGACGGCAGCATTCAGGACGACTACCGCATCCACTATATGGCCGAGCATATCAAGGCCATGCACGACGCGGTGGAACTGGACGGCGTGGACCTGATGGGCTATACCTGCTGGGGCTGCATCGATCTGGTGTCCAACTCCTCCAACCAGATGTCCAAACGCTACGGCATGGTCTATGTGGACTGTGACGACTACGGCAAGGGCACCTACAAGCGTACCCGCAAAAAGTCTTTCTACTGGTACAAAAAAGTTATCGCCAGCAACGGCGCCGACCTGTAAGCATTCCCCATAACATTCCTCATAAACATCCCTCCAAAGCGGCGGCTGTTCCTTCGGGAACAGCCGCCTTTTTGCGGGCGTTGGGACGGCAGCCAGATGTTTCCGTCCGGGTTTACAAAGAAAGGGCGGTGTGGTATACTGAACTGTAAAAGTCTGCGTGGCAGCGGGGGAAAACGCCCTGCCCACCCGGACCGGAAACACCGAAACCATCCGCGCCGGAACCCACCTTGCGGGTTTGCCGGTGACGGGGACCAAGCCGAAAGCGAAGGATCGACCATGGCACGTTTGCAGGGGACTTTGTCCTTGATTATGCCCGCCTACAACGAGGGGGAGCGCATCTATAACAATCTGTATACGGCCTTGGCACAGGTGGAACCGCTGGCGGAGCAGGTGGAACTCATCGTGGTCAACGACGGCAGCCGGGACAATACCTGGCAGGAGATCTGCCGGGCTGCCGCCGAGGAAGAACGCATCGTGCCGGTAAACTGCCCCCAGAACGAGGGCAAGGGCAACGCCCTACGGGTGGGGACCGCCAAGGCCCGGGGGGCATACATCGCCTTCTGCGATTCCGATCTGGATCTGGCCCCCGCGCAACTGGACCGGTTCATCGAGATCCTTCAGCGAGAAAACGCCGACGCAGTCATCGGCAGCAAGATGCACCCCGATTCCCATGTGGATTACCCGCTGGTGCGCCGCATTTACAGTTGGGGCTACTACATACTGCTGCGGGTGCTTTTCCGGCTGAATACCCGGGACACCCAGACCGGTTTGAAGCTCTTCAAAGCCGAGACCATCCGCCCGGTAATGCGAATGGTGCTGGTCAAGCGCTATGCTTTCGATATTGAGGTGCTGGCTTTGATCCACAGCCGAGGCGGAAAGATCGCGTCGGCCCCCATCGATCTGGTTTTCCAGCGCATCGCCAACGGACGCATCAACTGGAACGACATCTTCCGAATGCTCTGGGATACCGCGGCGGTCTTTTACCGTTTGAAGATCCTGCACTACTACGACAAACTGCCCCAAGGGCAGAAAGAAACTCTGTCGGTATAAATAATCCGGCGGCCGCCCCGACCGCGGCCGCCGCTGAGGTTTGTATGAAGAAATTCCAGATGGACAAACTGGCGCGCAGCAGCTTATTCGTGTTCGCCCTTTCGATGATCACCAATGTGCTGACCTACGCGTACCAGATCGCCATGGGCAACCTGATGAGCCCGGCGGACTATGGGACCATCAACACCATGCTGTCCCTGTCCACCCTCATCAGCATCCCTTCCGGAATGATCACCGCGCTGGCCGCCAACCTGTCGGCCCGGTACCGGGCCCAACAGCAGGATGCTGCGCTGGCAGCTTTTACCCGTCAACTCATCCGCTTCGCGGCGCTCTTCGCGCTGTTAGTGCTGGCGGTGGGGGCGCTGGCCAGCCCGCTGGCGGCCGCTGTGCTGCAGGTGGACAATACCCGGTATATTCAGGTGGTGGTGCTGATCTCTGCCATCGGCTGCATTACCACCGCGCTCAGCGGCGTGCTTCAAGGAATGCAGCGCTTTGCCGCGTACAGTGCCGTTAACATTACCTCCACCACGCTGCGCCTACTGCTGGGCATTGCGTTTGCCCTTGCGGGGTGGCGCATCGGCGGCGCACTGGGCGCCTTGACGCTGGCTGCTGTGGGCGCGACCCTTTACGGCGCCTTTGCGCTGCGGGATGTGCTGCGCGCTCCCGCCGAGGCCGGCGTCCGGCTGGATTACCATGTGATCCGCAATTATTTTTTGCGGTCCTTCTTCTTTCAGGCCTTCCTGCTGCTTATGGCCAACGGCGATGTGCTGCTTATCAAGGCCTTCGCTGCCGACCCGGCCGACGCCGGGATCTATTCCTCGGGCAGTGTGATCGGCAAGATCGCCCTCTACCTCTCCAACTCGGTGGTGGTGGTGCTGCTGCCGCTGGTGGCGGAACGCAGCAGCAAGGGCGGCGATACGACCCCCCTCTTCAAAAAATCCCTGCTGCTGGGCGGCTGCACCGTGTTCGTCTGCTCGGCAGGCATCGTCACGGTGGGCAAACCGCTCATCAATATCCTCTTTGGCGAGCAATACCGGCAGGCTACCGAACTGTTGCTGCCCATCGCCGTCTATGTGGTGCCGGTGGCCCTGCTGACCATCCTCATCAACTACCTGATGCCGCTGGGCCGGGTGCGGTTCTTCACCTTCACCATGACGGCAGCCTACCTTGTCATCTTTGTGGTCATTGGTCTTTGGTGCCGCGAGGTGGACCAGATGCTCTATGTGATGGGAGCGGCGCTCTTTGCGGCGTTCCTTGCCAACACCGCCCACAACCTGCTCCATCCGCCGCAGGCCGTCCCCAGCCCGGAGGAAGAACAACCATCATGATACAAGCCCAAGCCCTGCATCCTTGGCGGTGCGGGGCTTTTTCCGTTGTGCGCTGCGGGCGAAGTGTGAGTTGTTTTTGCACCGGGGGGATGGTATAATTTTTGACAAGGAAAACTGCAAGAAAGGACGGGCCTACGAAGATGAATAAAATGAATTTGGATAACCATAATCCGTGCCCGCAGGATCCGCTTGTGTCGGTTATTATTCCGGTCTATAAGGTGGAAGCCTATCTTGATCAATGTATACAGTCTGTCCGCAGCCAGACCTATACGAATCTGGAAATATGGCTGATTGATGATGGTTCGCCGGACCGGTGTCCGGAAATGTGCGACCGGTATGCGGCGCAGGATCCCCGCATCCATGTGATTCATCAGGAAAATCAGGGGCAAGGTGTGGCACGAAATGCGGCGCTGGACCGTTGCACAGGGGCATGGATTGCCTTTGTAGATAGCGATGACTGGATTGATCCAGACACGTATATGACGATGCTTGCTTTTGCGGCGGAGAAGGATCTGGATTGTGTGTACTGTGCCGCAAGGGTTGTTCGAGAGGGCGAGGATCAAGAAATTCGATTTCGAGAATATCCAGATCGTACGGTAAAACCGGCACGAGAAATTTTGCGCAGGGTGTTGGAAGACGAAATTGGTGGTCAACCATGGAAAGCGATTTATAAAAGAAAATGCTGGGAAAAGGTTCGCTTTCCTGCAGGTATGAAGTATGAGGATCTGGCAGTTTCATGGCTGCCTTTTACCTATACCACAGGAAGTGTGGGTTTTTTGGAGGAACCCTTGTATCATTACCGAATGAATCCAAAGGGGAGCTCGCTAGGCGTTAATCCTAAGAAAAATGGAGATATCTTTTGGGGAAGGTATTGCCATTATGTATATGCATGCGAACACATGCCCGAGGCGGTAGATATGTGTTTGGCAAAATGCTTAGGAGCAGCTTTGCTGATGTATGACAGTGCCCTGTTCCATCCGGAGAAAATTGATGACGAGCGCCTTGCGTGCGCACAAAATATATTGGATGAGAACAAAAAGAACTTTTGGAACGTAAAGAGTATACCTTTGCAAAGAAAGGTAAGGCTTTTTCTGTATTTCTGGCTAAGACCGATATACAACAGCATAGCACACTATAAAGAAAAAAGAAGCGTATAAGGAAACACCATGAGCGATTCGAGAACGAAAAATAGTGCCAAAAATGTGGCGGCGGGGTTTGCCTGCCAAGGAGCTGCGTTGCTGTTGAGCTTTGTCTCCCGCAGCGTTTTTGTGATGGTACTGAGCAGCGAATATCTGGGCATCAATGGCTTGTTCAGTAACATCTTGACGGTGCTTTCTTTTGCGGAACTGGGCATTGGGGAGGCGCTTTCCTATGCGATGTATCAACCCGCCAAGGAGGGAAACCGGGAAAAGCTTTGCCAGCTGATGCGCCTGTATAAAACGGCCTATCGGGGGATCGCGCTGTTTGTAACGGTGGTGGGTGTGATAGCCTCATTCTTTTTAGATTATTTGGTGGCGGAGAAACCCAACATCCCAGAAAATTTTCAACTGATTTTTTGGCTGTTCCTTTTTAACAACGTCTGCTCCTATCTGTTGGCTTATAAACAGTCCATCCTTTTGGTGGAACAGAAAAAGTATATTGTTTTGTATATCCAGCAAGGAACCAAGGTGGCGCAACTTCTGCTGCAGATGGCAATCTTGTTCTTTGCACATTCTTACTATGGCTTTTTGCTGGTTCAGGTTATTTGTACCTTGCTGACCAATGTGTTTATTAGTCTGTATGTAAAAAAAGCCTATCCGTGGCTTAATGACCGGTCGGTACAGGCACCCCTGCCACAAGAGGAACAACATAAAATCGTTAAAGATGTCAAGGCTTTGGCTATTTCTAAGGTGGCGGGAATTGTCAGCAATGGTTCGGATAATATTGTGATCGCCAAAATCCTTGGGCTGACATCAGTGGGTGTGGTATCCAATTATACGTTGGTTATCAATTCCTTTTCCAGCATTTTGTGGGGGACGCTGTCCGGCATTACTGGCAGTATGGGAAACTTTAATGTAAATGCCAGTGTGGAAAAACGACGCGCGATTTTTGAGGAACTGTACCTGATTGTCTATTGGATCTTCTGTTTGTGCTGTACCTGTCTGATCGTGCTGCTTAATCCTTTTGTGGAAATCTGGGTTGGAACATCCTACCAAACGGATTTGCCTATTGTAGTGGCTCTTGTGCTGATTGCTTACGTGAGTGGTATGAATTTTCCGGTGTATACCTTTCGGGTGACCTGTGGATTGTTTGATGAAATGAAATATCCGTATTTCTGGTCCGGCATCGCAAATGTGGCACTCTCAGTGGTCTTGGCACTGAAAATGGGGCTGTTTGGTGTTTATATCGCCACCGTCATCACTAGGCTGCTGATCAGCGAAACGGTGGAGGGGTATATCGTCTACCATAAGATTCTGGAAAAACCTTTTTGGCGATATGTTATGCGCTACCTTCTTTCTCTGCTCTTGCTAGCAGGCTGCACTTTGATCTGCGGAAAGATTGTGCAAGGTGTGCCGGGAACTGGGATTTTGGCGTTATTGATCAAGGGACTAGTGACCTTTTGTCTGTGTAATGCTATTTTGTTGTTAGTATTTGCTCGGACACCCACGTTTGCCAGAGTTTGTCAAAGGATGAAAAAATTGGTCGATAAAAAGAAAGCGAGATAAATCGCTGCCCCGCGGTACAATTTTACATTGGTTGAAATACAGGCCCTGCTGTGGTACAATAAACTGAATATTTGTATTTATCGAAGCGGGGCCGCCCATGCCGGTCCGCCAGAGAAACGGTGCGCTGAAACCCGATTGGCAAAGGGGCGCGGCGCTGCCGGGAATTGAGGATGTCTATGGATGGAGTGAAATATCGCACCGCGCTGCGGGGGGTAAAACTCATCAATGTGGCGGTCATGACGGCCCTTTTTGGCGTGTGCTGGTATTGGGCCTATGCGGATAACATCCGCTCGCCTTATTATAACCGAGGCAACTGGGTGGTCATCGCCATCTTTGCGGTGCTGTATCTGGTGTATGGCCGGGTCTATGATGCTTTTAAAGTGTCGCTGTACCGCATTTCGGAAATGGTGTACTCCCAGACGCTGTCCCTGCTTTTGTCGGATGCCATCATGTATGTGGTCATCTGGCTGCTCAACAAGGATATTCCGCCGGTGTGGCCGCTGTTGGTCTGCGCTGTTTTGCAGATTTTGGCCGCCGTCGGTTGGTCTTACTTTGGTCACAAATGGTATTTCAAAACCTTCCCGCCCCGGCGTACGGCCGTCATCTATGACCGCCGCGGTGGGATGGAACAGCTTATTCGGGAATACGGGCTGGAGAAAAAATTCCATGTGGTGACTACCGCCCGGGTGGAAGACTGTCTGGCAGACGACATGAAGCTGCTGGATGGCATCGAGGCGGTGTTTTTGTGTGGTATCCACAGCCATGAGCGCAACCTGATTTTGAAACGCTGCGTGGCGCAGGATATTCAGGTGTATATGCTGCCCCGTATCGGGGATGTGCTCATCAGCAGCGCTGTGCCGCTGCACCTCTTCCATCTGCCCATGCTGCAGGTCACCCGATATGAACCGGCGCCGGAATATCTCTTCCTCAAACGGCTGCTGGACATTGTGATCTCCGGCGTGGCGCTGCTGGTGCTTTCGCCGGTGATGCTGGGGTTTGCCATCGCCATCAAGGCCTACGACGGCGGCCCGGTGTTCTATAAACAATGCCGCCTGACCAAGGACGGCAAAACCTTTATGGTGCACAAGTTCCGCAGCATGCGGGTGGATGCCGAAAAGGACGGCGTGGCCCGTCTGTCCACCGGTGACAAGGATGACCGCATCACCCCGGTGGGGCGGTTGATCCGCAAGGTGCGCATCGACGAGTTGCCCCAACTGCTGGATATTCTCAAAGGGGACATGTCGCTGGTAGGGCCCCGCCCCGAGCGGCCTGAGATCGCCGCCCAGTACGAGAAGGACCTGCCGGAATTTGCCCTGCGGCTGCAAGCCAAGGCCGGCCTGACCGGTTACGCGCAGGTCTACGGCAAATACAACACCACCCCCTATGACAAATTGCAGATGGACCTGATGTATATCGCCAATCCCAGCCTGATGGAAGATCTGCGCATCATGTTTGCCACCATCAAGATCCTCTTTGTGCCGGAGAGCACCGAGGGCGTGGCAGAGGGCCAGACCACGGCCCAGAACGAACCCGAGGAAACGGAGGCCGCCAACCAATGAAAATTCTACTGCTGGCCAACGATTCCACCTATGTGTACAACCTGCGGCGGGAGGTCATCGAAGCCATGCTGGCTCAGGGCTGGCAGGTCACGGTGGTCTGTGAGCGCAAACAGCACTGGGAAGATTTGACCGAACTGGGCTGCCGGATGCTGCCGCTGGGGGTGGCCCGGCACGGCAAGAACCCCTTACAGGACGTAAGCCTATTGCGGGCCTACGGCCGCTTGCTGGATGCCGAAAACCCCGACGTAGTGCTGACCTACAACATCAAGCCCAACGTCTATGGCGGAATGGCCTGCGCTAAGCGAGGCATTCCCTATCTTGTCAACGTCTGTGGTCTGGGAACACCGGTGGAAAATCCCGGTCCCATGCAGCTGCTTACCGTGACGCTGTACAAACTGGGGGTCAAAAAGGCCGCCTGCGTCTTTTTTCAGAATCAGGAAAACGAAGACTTTTTCAACGCGCGTCGTATGGCGCCGGGCCACCACCATCTGCTGCCGGGGTCCGGTGTCAACACCGCGCGCTTTGCGCTGCTGCCCTATCCCCAGGGAGAAACGGTGGATTTTCTGTTCATTTCCCGGGTGATGAAGGAAAAGGGAATTGACCAGTACCTCGAGGCGGCACAGGCTGTCCATGCTCGCCACCCCGAAACGGTCTTCCACATCTTGGGGGGCTGCGACGACGAGACCTATCTTCAGACACTGAAACGGATGGAGAGTACCGGCGCCATCCGGTACCATGGCCAGCAGAACAGCGTGCTGCCTTTTCAGCAGATCAGCGCCTGCACCGTCCATCCCACCTACTACCCCGAGGGGATGAGCAACGTACTGCTGGAAAGCGCCGCCTGCGGACGGCCCATCATCACCACCGACCGCAGCGGCTGCCGGGAGATCGTGGAGGATGGCGTCAACGGTTTTGTCTGCCGCCAGAAGGACAGCGCCGATCTGATCGCCCAGCTGGAGAAATTCTTGGCCCTGCCTTGGGAAAAGCGCCGGGAGATGGGGCTGGCTGCCCGCCGCAAGGTGGAGCGGGAATTTGACCGGCAGATCGTGGTGGAGGCCTATCTGCAGGAGATCACCGACGCGGTGAAGGGGAAAGCGGTATGAAACAACAGCAAAAGACCGTCCTGTATGTGGGCGGATTTGAACTGCCCGACAAAAACGCCGCCGCCCACCGGGTGTTGGCTGTGGGCAAGCTGCTGCGAGATCAGGGCTGCCGCGTTGTCTTTCTTGGCATCAGCCATACCGACACCCGCCCTGTTCTGGAGACCCGTACTGAGGTGGATGGGTTTGTCTGTTATGCGGTACCGTATCCCAAAACCTTGGCGCAGTGGCCGGAGTATCTGGCAGACATTCGCCCGGTGCGACAAGTCATCGAGGCGGAGGGCGGAGTGGACGCCGTCCTTTGCTACAACCACCCGGCGGCGGCTATGGCTCGATTGCGCCGGGAGTGTCACCGGCAGGGCCGCCGGATTCTGGCGGACTGCACGGAATGGTACAATGTCCGGGCTGTTTCTCCGCTGTTCAAACTTGTCAAAGGTCCGGATATTTGCCTGCGAATGCGGGTACTGCAAAAGCGGTTGGATGGACTGATCGTCATCAGCCGGTATTTGCAGCGATACTATGGGGCGTGCCCCCATGTGGTCTATCTGCCGCCGTTGGTGGACACCACCGATGCCAAATGGCGCTGTGAACCCAAGCCCCGGGGACCGGAAGTGGCCTTCGTCTATGCCGGCAGCCCCGGTCGCAAAGATAAGTTGGATGAGATCGTGGCCGCTGTTACCGCGGCGGCTCGGCAGTGCCCTTGTCGGCTGTGGGTCATCGGTGCCACGCGGGAGGAGTTTCTGCGCCTGAATCCCCAGTACAATGGGGCATCTATCCCGGACTGTGTTGCCTTTTTGGGACGGCTGCCTCACGTGGAAAGTCTGGCCTACCTGAAGAGCGCCGACTGCTCCTTTATTATCCGGGACAATACCCGCACCAACAACGCTGGATTCCCCACAAAGTTCGTGGAAGCGGTCACGGTGGGAACCGATGTGATTGCCAGCGACATCAGCGATTTGCGAGAATATCGAGATCGCGTGCCGGGGTTAATGATCGTGGAACGGGATGTGACCCAGACGGTCCTGCAATATGCGGCAGAGCACACCGGAAGAACTGGACAAAAACACCCCCAAACGATCTTTGATTACCGAAACTGGCAGGATGCGATCCGTACATGGGAATTGTGAACCGGCGAGGAATTGTATCCTTGACCGCAACGAGAGGGCAAAGACCTAGATGAACGTACTATGGATGACCAATGCGCCCTTTGGCGCGGCCTGTGAAGCGCTGGGCACCGCCCGGGCCCAGAGCGGTAGCTGGGTGGATGCCACCGCCCGGGCTTTGGCCGCCACCGCCCAGCCGCCCCGGCTGGCGGTGGCCACGCTGGCGCCGGGGGACACCCTGCGCAAAGCGGAAAAGGACGGCGTGACCTACTACTGCATCCCGGGCGGGCATGCCCACCGGGGCGCCCGGGCGCCCGGGCAGAATGTGGCGCTATGGCGGCAGGTGGTGGAGGGCTTTCACCCTGACCTGATCCAGATCTGGGGCAGCGAGTTTACCGACGGGCTGGACCTGCTGGACGCTGCCCCCGGCGTACCCGCGGTACTGTACACCCAAGGGGTCATCACGGCCATCGCCAAATATCCCAACGGCGGCCTGCCGCTGGGGGAACTCCGCGCCGCCCAGCCGCTGCCCTTTCAGCCCATCACCCTGAAATACCGTCGGGACGCTGCCCGGATGGCGGCGCAGGTGCCTTTTGAGCAGGAACTGGCCCGGCGTGTGGGGTGCATCATCACCGACAACGAATGGTGCGCCGGGTTTTTCCGGGCGATGGCCCCCGAAACGGCGGTGGCCTACCATATGCTGCCCATGAACGAAGCTTTTCAGGGCGCCCCGTGGACGCCGGAAGGCTGTGTGCCCCATACGATTTTCTGCAACGCCGGGCGTACCCCCTACAAGGGCATCCATATGGCGGTGCGGGCGCTGGCCCGCATCCGCCCCCGCTACCCCGATGTAAAGCTGCGTATCCCCGGCGCGATCAGCTTTGACCGGCTGGACCACTGGCGGACGCCGCCCTATTTCCGGTATCTGGCCCGTCTGGCAGAGGAGCTGGGCGTAAGGGACTGTCTGGAATTTCCCGGGGTGCTTACCTCCGCCCAGATGGCCGAAGAAATGCGCCGCGCCCATGTTTTTGTAATGCCGTCGGCCATTGAAAACCTTTCCACCACCCTGCGGGAAGCCATGCTGGTGGGCACGCCCGCTGTTTCCGCCAGCGTGGGCTGCGTGCCGGAATACCTGCACCACGGCGAGAACGGCTATCTCTACCGTTACGAGGAATACGAGCTGCTGGCCCAGTACGTGATGCAGCTCTTTGCGGAGCCCGACAAGGCTGCCGCCTTCTCCGCCGCGGCTCGGCAGACCATCCGCCGGATGTATGTCCGGGAGGATGCCGGGGAACAGTTGGTGGAGATCTACCGGCAGGTGCTGCAAACGGCCCGGGGATGACCCCGACGCAAGAGGCAATATCGTGAAAGTTACCTTTGTTTCCAACTTCATGAACCATCACCAACTGCCTTTTTCCCAAGAATTGGCGGGCACCCCCGGCGTGGACTACACCTTCATCAGCCGGGAAGGCATCCCCGCCAGTCGGCTGGCTTTGGGGTATGAGGATCTGGATCATCGGTATCCCTTTGTCCTTTGCCCTTACGATGGGCCGGATACCGCCCGCCGGGCAGAAACCTGTCTGGAGGAAAGCGATGTGGTGATCGTGGGCTCTGCGCCCACCGCCATTCTGGCCCGGCGGCTGCGTCAGGGCAAGCTGACCTTCCAGTACAGCGAACGGTTCTTCAAGCGGGAGGACGGCGGCCTGAAGCGGTACCTGAAAGACCGGTACCGGGCTTGGAAACATTTTGTACGGTTTCAAGGCAAGCCGCTCTACTTTTTGTGCAGCAGCGCCTACACCGCCGCTGACATTGCCCACTATGCCGACTATACCGGCAAAGTCTTCCGCTGGGGGTATTTTCCCCAAGCGGTACACTGGCCCAGCACCGAGGCCCTGTTGGCGGCCAAGGAACCGGCCACCCTGCTGTGGGCGGGCCGCCTGCTGGACTGGAAACACCCTGATCAGGCGGTGGAAGTGGCCCGCCGCCTCCGCGAGGCAGGGATTCCCTTTCGGCTGGACGTGGTGGGCAACGGCCCCGAGGAGGACGCCCTGCACCGGCAGGTGACAGAGGCAGGTCTGCAGGACTGTGTCCGGCTGCTGGGAGCATTGCCCGCTGCTGAGGTGCGCGCCCGCATGGAAAAGGCTGCGATCTTTTTGTTTACCTCTGACAAACAGGAGGGATGGGGCGCGGTCCTGAACGAAGCAATGAACAGTGGCTGCGCCGTGGCGGCCAGCCACGGCGCGGGAGCCACCCCTTATTTGATTCAAGATGGTGTCAACGGGCTGCTGTACCAGAGCAAAAACACCGACGCTTTGTATGGCGCGGTGAAAACGCTGTTGGAGGATCCGGCCATGACTGCCCGGATGGGGGCGGCGGCTTACCACACCATCACCGATACGTGGAACGCCGAATTGGCGGCCCGGCGCTTTGTGGCGCTGGCGAAGGCACTGCTGGCGGGGGATCCGCCGCCCGTGTATCCCGACGGCCCTTGCAGTCCGGCGCCTTGTCTGGCAGATGACTGGTATCCGCCAGCAACCCGAGATGAGGCCTGAACGCCCCGACTGCTTTACAGAAAAGGAACGATCTGTTATGAAAGAAATCTTGATTACCGGCGCGGCGGGATTCATCGGCGCCAATCTGGCCAAGCGGCTGCTGCAGGATGACCCGCAGGTGCGGGTCGTGGGGCTGGATCTGGTCAACGACTACTACGATGTGCGCATCAAGGAAGCTCGGCTGGCCGAGCTGGCCCAGTTCCCCAACTTCGTCTTTGTGAAGGGGAATCTGGCCGATAAAGCGCTGGTGGAAGGGCTGTTTGCCCAGTACCGCCCGCAGGTGGTGGTCAACTTGGCCGCCCAAGCCGGGGTGCGGTATTCCATCATCAACCCCGACTCCTACGTGGAGGCCAACCTCATCGGCTTTTACAACATTCTGGAAGCCTGCCGCCACTATCCGGTGGAGCATCTGGTCTATGCCAGTTCTTCCAGCGTATATGGCGCCAACACCAAAGTGCCCTACTCCACCGACGACAAGGTGGACAACCCGGTGAGCCTGTATGCCGCCACCAAAAAGTCCGATGAGCTGATGGCCCACGCCTACGCCAAGCTGTACAACATCCCCTGCACGGGGCTGCGGTTCTTTACGGTGTACGGCCCGGCGGGCCGCCCGGATATGGCCTACTTCGGCTTTACCGACAAGCTCCGCGCCGGCAAGACCATCCAGATCTTCAACTATGGCCATTGCCAGCGGGACTTCACCTACATCGACGACATCGTGGAGGGCGTGGTCCGGGTCATGGCCCGCCCGCCTGAGAAGCGTACCGGCGCCGACGGCCTGCCGGTGCCGCCCTACAAGCTGTACAACATCGGCAACAACCAGCCCGAAAACCTGCTGGATTTCGTTACCATTTTGCAGGAAGAACTGGTCCGCGCCGGGGTATTGCCCCCCGACTATGACTTTGAGGCCCACAAGGAACTGGTGCCTATGCAGCCCGGCGATGTGCCGGTGACCTACGCCGACACCGCCCCGCTGGAGCGGGATTTCGGCTTTAAGCCCAGTACGCCGCTGCGCACCGGGCTGCGCCGGTTCGCCGAGTGGTACAAAGCGTTTTATATGGAGGAGGATACACAATGAAGATCGCCGTTGCCGGAACCGGCTATGTGGGTTTGTCCATCGCCACCCTGCTGGCACAGCACCACCACGTGACGGCGGTGGACATTCTGCCCGAAAAGGTGGAAAAAATCAACCGCCGGGAGTCCCCGATCCAAGACGAATACATTGAAAAATATCTGGCGGAAAAGCCGCTGGATCTTACCGCGACGTTGGATGGAGAAGCTGCCTACCGGGAAGCGGAGTTCGTGGTTATCGCCGCGCCCACCAACTATGACAGCAAGAAGAACTTCTTCGATACCTCCGCCGTGGAGGCGGTCATCGATCTGGTGCTGAAGGTCAACCCCCAAGCCACCATGGTCATCAAGTCCACCATCCCGGTGGGCTATACCGCCGAGATCCGCGAAAAGACCGGCAGCAAGAACATCCTGTTCAGCCCGGAATTTCTGCGGGAGAGCAAGGCCCTCTACGACAACCTCTATCCCAGCCGGATCATTGTGGGCACCGACCTGCAGGACCCCGCTCTGGTGGAAAAGGCTCACACCTTTGCCGGTCTGCTGCAGGAGGGGGCCATCAAGGAGAACATTCCCACCCTCTTCATGGGCTTTACCGAGGCCGAGGCTGTCAAGCTCTTCGCCAACACCTATCTGGCACTGCGGGTCAGCTATTTCAACGAGCTGGACACCTACGCCGAGACCAAGGGCCTGAGCACCAAGGACATCATTCAGGGTGTCTGTCTGGATCCCCGCATCGGCGACCACTACAACAACCCCAGCTTTGGCTACGGCGGCTACTGCCTGCCCAAAGACACCAAACAACTGCTGGCCAACTACGCCGATGTGCCGGAAAATCTCATCGAGGCCATCGTGGAATCTAACCGCACCCGCAAGGACTTCATCGCCGACCGGGTGCTGGAACTGGCCGGCGCCTACGAGGCCAACAGCGATTACGATCCCGCCCGGGAACACGCGGTGGTGGTGGGCGTCTACCGCCTGACCATGAAATCCCACTCCGACAACTTCCGCCAGTCCTCCATTCAGGGGGTCATGAAGCGGGTTAAGGCCAAGGGCGCCGAGGTCATCATCTACGAGCCTACGCTGGAGGACGGTACCACCTTCTTCGGCAGCCGGGTGGTCAACGACTTGGCGGAGTTCAAACGCCGCAGTCAGGCTATCATTGCCAATCGGTATGACAGTTGTCTGGACGACGTGCAGGCCAAGGTCTACACGCGGGACCTGTTCCGCCGCGATTGATTTTGCAAGGAAAGTTGGTTCTCTATGGTTTCAATGCGAAGCTTGCTGGCCTATTTCTGGGTGGATCGGCCGCGGGTGATCTATTTTGTGCTGTGCTGCTGTCTGGTACTGCTGCTGGCGTGGAAACGCCGGGATGCGGTGTCGGTGCGGCTGCGCCGCTACATTGTACTGCCGTCCGCCGTGCTGTTGGTGCTGCTGCTCAACCCGGTGGTGGCCCACTTTCTGGTGACCAAGTATGAGGAGACCCGGTCGCTGCGGTTCTTCTGGCTGGTTCCTGTCAGTCTGCTCATGGCCGCAGCCAGTGTGCTCCTTGTGGATTGGTTCCGCCCGCGGGCTTTGAAAATTGCGGCAGCCATCGTGCTGCCCTTGGGGGTGCTGGCTACCGTTAACCAGTTCCAAAGCCTGCGCAATACCTGGCAAAACCACACCACCAACTGGTATAAGATCCCCGATGTGGTCATCGAACTGTCCGACGCCATTGTGGAGGACGACGCCGGGGTGGAGAAAAAGGCATTTTTCCCCACTCCGCTGAACCTCTGGGTGCGGCAATACCGCCCCGAAATCGAGATGCCCTATGCGTGGACCAAGGTCAACGGTGATTTTGAGCCCGCTCAACAGATCTATGACACCGTGGAAAAGGCCGAAGATGCTGTGGATCTGGATCAGTTGGCTTACTGGGCGGCGGAAGGCGGATACCACTATCTGGTGCTGGCCGTCGATGGCGACTACACCGGCAGTGTGACCGCCCACGGTTTTGAGGAGATCTATCGCATCGATGTGGATCCGGTGAAAGACACCAACTCGTACGATAAGGAGTACGTCCTCTATCGTCTGGCGGAAGGAGCGTACCAATGATCGTCTTGCAAGCGCTTTTGACCGTCCTTGTGCTGGTTCTTGTCTTTGCCGTGCTGCCGTTGGGGTTGGGCAAGCTCCTTGTCGGCGGGCAGGAGACAAAGCTGGCCCTGTTGGGCGGCCTCTTCGCGGAATTTTGTCTCTTTGAAGTGCTGGCGATAATTTTCCATCTCACGATGGGCAGCCTGCGGTTTATGACGGGCCTGTGGTCTGTGGCTTGCATCGCGTTGGCGATGTGGGGGTATCTGCGGGCCAAGCGCCGCGCCATACCCCGTCCGGTGACTGCCGCGGTGCGCTGGGACCGGGTGGAAAAACTGCTGCTGGCGGCAGTCATCGCGATGGTGGTGCTGCAAACGCTGAACACCGTGCTGAACACCTATTACGGCAACTGGGACGACGAGACCTACTGTGGTACCGCTGTTACCTCCTGGTACACCGATACGGTCAACCGCTACGCCCCCAGTACCGGTGCGCTGCAGCGGCCCTTCTACAACGACAAATACGTGATCGCCAGTTGGCCGGTCTTCAGCTCCATGCTGGCGATCCTTACCGGAGTGCATCCGGCGATTCTGTTCCGGACCATTTTGCCGCTGCTGGAGATCCCGTTTGCTTACTGGATCGCCTACCAACTGCTGCGGCTCTTCTTCCCGAATAGCCGCAAAAAGGCGCTGTTGGGCACCCTGTACTACACGATTTTTGTGCTGATGGCCGCCGAAAGCATGAACGGCACCAGCGGCGAATGGTGGCTGGTGGTCAACTGCTGGACCGGAAAAGCTTTGACGGCCTCCATTATGACACCGCTGATTCTCTGGTTGTTGATCCGTCTGGAGGAGGCCGCCAACCCGGCCCAGCGGCGCACCTTGTGGCGTGCGCTGTTGTTCGTTTGTTGGTCTTGCTGCTTTGTATCGGCGTCCCTCTTCTTTGTGGTGCCGCTGGAACTGGCCCTCTGGGGCGGATTCTGCCTGCTGCGCAATAAGCGCTGGCCTGATGTGCTGCGGTATCTGGTCTGTGGATTGCCCACAGCCTTCTGTGCGCTGATCACGTTGTTCTGACCGGATCCGCGTGGCGGATAAACTCTCTATACCATCGCAGGCGCGTTTAAAGCGCCGAGAAAGGATTCTCTATGGCAGCCTTTTCCCTTTCGGGGCAGAAAATCCTCAACCCTTCGTTTTCGTGGAAGCGCATCCCCTACAACCTGCGGGTGGCGCTGGTTTCCACCTTTGTCATCGGGGTGGTGGCCCACTTCTTCTGCTACACCAACGTCTTCTTCAATCACGACGATGCCAGTATGTACTGGTATCGCATCAGTTTGGGGGATGCGGCCACCGGTACACGCTGGTTGACCCCTTTGTGGCAGACCATGGTGGCCTGTGTGCAGATTCCCTGGTTGGAAGGAATTTTTACCCTCTTTTTCTACAGCCTTAGCGTATGGCTGATCTGTGAAACGCTGGAAATCACCTACCCGGCCTTGATTGTATTGGTCAGCGGGATTCTGGTTACCAGTCCCACTGCCATCTCGTCCAATATGTACCTGAGCAGTGCCCACCAGTATGCGGGAGCGCTGCTGTTTGCCTGCTTGGCCTTGTATGCTTTTGAAAAGTGGAAGCACGGTTGGTTCTGGGCTTTCGGCTGCCTTCTGGTCTCGGCGGGAACCTACGGTGCTTATGTCAATCTGTCGGTAACCCTCTTCCTGATGCTGCACATCGTGAAGATACTGACCACCCAGCGGGAAAACCCTGTGCGCGTCTTCTGGGACCATCTGCGCTTCCTGCTCACCTTTGGCGCGGCGATGGTGGCAACGTCGGGGATCGTTTCGGTCATTATCCGAATCTTCGGCACCACTGCACAGGGGCGGGTGGATGATGCCATCCATGGCACAGGCACTCAATATCTGGAGAATTTGCTCCATGCGGTTGACGTGGTGGTGGAGTATTTCTCTCCGTTTAATGACCTGAGCTATTTTCAGGAAAACCCGCTGGTCTATGGTGTCTTTTCCGTGGCGGCGGTATGCAGTCTGGTGCTGCTGGTGCTGTTGTTCATCAAAAACCGCATCTGGCAGCAGCCCTTGCGGTTGTTGGTCTTGGTGGTGGATATCCTCTGCCTGCCGCTGGCCATGAACCTGATCGGTATGTTCTATCAGGCACATACCCTGATGCAGATCGCCTTTGTGGTACCTTGGCTGCTCTTTGTACTGCTGGCTCAACGCTTCTGCACCCAGCCCGATCTGGTGGCGTGGGTACAGGCCGGCGCTGCCCGAGCTAAGGTGTTTGTGGGATATGCCGTGGTGGTGGCTGCGGTGTCGGTGGTCACCATCGTCAACGGTATCTATCTGGCCAATGTGTCCTATATGAAGGCATATGCCCTCTATGAGTCCGGTTTGGCGCTGACCAACCGGATTGTGGACCGCATTGAGGCGACTCCCGATTATGTGGCGGGCCAGACTCGGGTGCTGTTTGTGGGGGATATCAAAAACAACTACGCGCCCTACCGCTACGGCTTTGCCATGACCGATTCGGTCACTGGCATCGGACGGTACAGTTGGGATACCTCGCTGACCTACAATCTGGTGCTGTCCACCTACATTGAGCAGCAGCTAGGCATTCAGATGCAGTTCCTCAATCCCACCGATCCGGCCTATGCCGATACCGCCCCGGAACTGCTGGCTGAGGCCGGTGTTTCTTGGGCCGATGAGAGCGAGGAAATTATCAATGGGCTGGAAGCATTCCCGTCCCAGAACTGCATTTACCTGCAGGACGATGTACTCATCATCAAACTCAGCGACTGAATCGGCGGCGGATGCCGCCAAAAGGGGAGTCACCATGCAACAAAGAGGACTGTTCTTCTTCATCGGCACCGAGGCGGAGCTGATCAAACTGTTCCCCGTTATGCAGGAACTGGGCGATCGGAAGGTGCCCTATCGGATCATCGCATCAGGGCAGAATGACCTGAAAAAGAGCGCGGTGCTGCGGGCACTCAACGGCGGAAAGGTAGACTTAGAACTCAGCGATGAAAAAAGTATCCGCAAAACCGCCGCCGGATTGCTGGGATGGTACGCTGCCACTTGGCGCAAAGCTCGTGCCCAGTTGGTGAGGACCTTCGGCGCCGAAACGCTGCACGGCAGCGTTATGGTGGTGCATGGGGATACCGTCTCTACCATGATGGGAGCCTATCTGGGCCGCAAGCTGGGCATGCAGGTGGCCCATGTGGAAGCGGGGCTGCGCAGCCACAACTGGTTCAATCCTTTTCCGGAGGAAATCGACCGTGTGCTGACCAGCCGCAAAGCAACACTGCATTTTGCGCCCGGACAGGAGGCTGTGGCCAATCTGCACGGTGTAAAGGGCCGGGTGGTGGACACCGTCTATAATACCATCATCGACAGTCTGGCCTATTCCCGCCGGATGCCCTGCGAGAATCCGGCTGTGCAGGCCCAGTGCGATGGCCCCGCCTACTTTGTCTTTGTGATGCACCGGCAGGAAAATCTGGCCAACAAAAAACTGGTGGAAGCGATGGTCCAGCGCATTGTGGATCAGACCAAGACGATGCGCTGCGTCATGATCCTGCACAAACCCACCGAGGTGACCTTGACCCAGATGGGGCTGCTGGAAGCGCTGCGGGCCAATCCGCGCATTGTACTGCTGCCCCGGGTGGAATACTTTGACTTTATGAAACTGCTGCAAGGTGCGGAGTTTGTCATTACCGACGGCGGCAGCAATCAGGAGGAATTGGCCTACATGGGCAAGCCTTGCCTGATCATGCGGGACCGCACCGAACGCACCGACGGATTGGGAGAAAATGCCCGGCTCTATGGTGGGGACTTGCAGGCGGTAGATGACTTTGTAAAAGCGTATGCCCGCTACCGGCGGGATCCGGTCACGCCGGCCCAGTCCCCGGCGGCGCGGATTGCGCAGGAATTGCAGGCCTGCGTGGAGGAGTAAATGAACAAGCAACCTTTGGTTTCGATCATTATGCCGTCCTACAATGCCGCCGCCACCATCGAAACGGTGCTGCAAAGCATTCGGATGCAGACCGTGGCGGACCAAATTGAGATTCTGGTCATCGACGGCGGCAGCACCGATGCTACCCGGGAGATCGCCCGGCGGTACGGTGCTGTCGTACTGGAAAACCCCCACCGGCTGCCCGAACCGGCCAAGGTCATCGGGATGGAACAGGCGGCAGGCCGCTATGTGATCGAGCAGGATACCGACGAAGAATGGATCCGACCTACGCAGGTGGAAGAACGGCTGCGGCTGTTTGCCCAGCATCCTGAAGTGAAGTGTGTGGTCTGCGATACCCAGCACCCCGGTCCCCATGGAGGGTTGGCAGCCCAGTATATCTGTGCGTGCGGCGATCCGTTTACCCAGTTTATCTACCGGCGGAACAACGGTGTGCGCTATACCTTTGGCCGAAGAACCGCCCAGTCTGATCCGGTACTCCGGTTTCAGCCGGGGGAGCCGACACCTATCGGTGACGGCGGGACTACCATGTTTGATCTGAGCTGGATCAAACAGACTTTCCCGCAAGAATGGGATGACATCCAGTTTGTTTGTGCTATGAGCAATCGGGTGATTTGTTCTACTGGTTGCTGCGGCTGTATCCAAGGCGATGATATTCGCCATCATGTGAAAGCGGGATTTTGTACCTATCTGAGCAAGTTGCGGTTCCGGGTGCAGAACAATCTCTTCCATCAGGAAGAAAGCGGTTTCTCGGCCCGGGCAGCGGACGCCGTCAACGTCCGCTTTGCCCGGCGCAAATACTGGTTCGTTCTCTACGCGGCCACCGTGGTGGGGCCGCTGGTAGACGGTGTCCGTATGGCAGTGCGGGACAAAGATCCCAGTATGCTGCTGCACATCGTGTATGTGTACTATGTCTGCTTATACATCGCGTACTGCCTTGTGGCTGCCAAGCTGGGCAAAAAGATTCGAGAGAAGTCCTACGGGAAATAAAAATGCGCCGGACAAGGGTAAAGCCTTGTCCGGCGTGGTTTTATTTTCCATAAGAGCCGATGAAAAGAACTCAATATTTTTTCCGCCAAGGAGCTTTGGCAACCAATTTGGTCACCAACTTAGGGGAAAGCAGGTAGATTCGATTGCGCAGTGTGATGACAGCTTTGTCTTTCCATGTCAGGTCCGGCCAGCGGTCGGTGTCGTAGGAAAGGCCCTCTTTACGCAAAAAGGCAGTGGAGTTTAAACGGAATTTTCCTCGTTGGATGATGTCCAAATTGGGGTAGATTTCTCGACCGCGGACAACAGTATAGATGCTTTCCGGCAAAGAGAGGCTATAGGTGGAACCAAGTCGCTCGAAGTCCGAAGGGGAAGGATAGCGGTCGGCAAATTTTTTCACGTATTCGGTCTTCCAGAAGACGCTGCGCAGCGAAATCCGATAGGGATCATCCGCGGGGGATTCTTTTAGTACTGGCGCTTCTCGAGAAGGAGCATTGAAATTCTGCCGCTCGCTGTTTTTGTAGATTAGGGAGATACTACCGGCATTGTGTGCTTCGGCAAAGGCGACCATGGCAGACAAATCTTCGTTGTGGATGCGGTCATACAAGAGAAAGTCGTCCAGAATCAACAGGACATAGGGGGTTTTGACCAATTCCAATGCCTTTTGTACCCGGAGCATATTTTTGCCGCCTACACTGGTTTCATCCACCACAACCTTGTCAAAAAAAGGCAGTAGTGCTTTCATGGCATCGGTTTCCACATCCAGCGCACAGATTTTTTCGACTTCACAATCGGGCCAGTACTTCTGGAGGAGTGCAATGTTGCAAGCTAAAAAATCGGAGTAGGCGTGGTATGCCGACACGACAAGCGTGAGTTGGCTGGAAAGCTGACCCATGATGGCCTCCCTGTTCTGGAAAGTTTCAAATCCTTGACCCGCCCGTACAGGGGCGGAAAACTACTCCCTATTGTAGCACAGGCAAGGGGGGATTTCAATGTGAAAACCCTTCTTGCATTTCCCGGCGTTTTGCCCTATGATAAGAAGGCGGCGCTGGCCGCAATATAGGGAGGTGCCGATTGTTTATGCAAACCCGTGCTCGGGCGTTGACCGAAGGCCCTATTGCGCCTACGCTGCTGCGCTTTGCGCTGCCCATGATGGTGGGCAATCTGCTGCAGCAGCTCTACAACATTGCCGATACCCTGATTGTGGGGCGGTATGTGGGCGCTGATGCGCTGGCGGCGGTGGGCTCGGCCTATACGTTGATGACCTTTTTGACCTCCATTTTGCTGGGCCTTTCGATGGGCAGCGGCGTGGCGGTGTCCATCTCGTTTGGACGAGGGGATGCCGACCGAATGCGGCGGGAAATTTTCCTCTCTCTGGGGATGATCGGCGGCACCGCGGTGTTGCTGAATGTGGCGGTCTTTCTGCTCATCGATCCTATCCTTTGGCTGCTGCAGGTCCCTGCCGAGGTGTGGGGGTTGATGCGCACCTATCTGCTGGTGATCTTTGTGGGCATCGGTGGGACTTTCCTTTACAACTACTACGCCTGTCTGCTGCGGGCGGTGGGGGATTCGGTGCGGCCGCTGGTCTTTTTGGGCGTGTCGGCGGTGCTGAACATCGTGCTGGATGTGGCCTTTGTGCTGGGTCTGGGCGCTGGGGTGGCCGGTGCTGCTTGGGCTACCGTCATCGCCCAGTGGCTGTCAGGGGCGGGCCTCTGCGTCTATGCACTGGCCACCCGGCGGGATCTGCGGCTCCACCGGGCCGACCTGCGGTGGGATAAGGCCTGTGCCGGACATGTCTTCCGGCTCTCCTTTATCACCGGTGCCCAACAATCCATTATGAACTTCGGCATTCTCATGGTGCAGGGCCGGGTCAACAGTTTTGGCCCTGCCGTGATGGCCGCCTTTGCCGCTGCTGTCAAAATCGACTCCTTCGCCTACATGCCGGTGCAGGATTTCGGCAACGCGTTCTCCACCTTCATCGCCCAGAACTTCGGCGCCGGACGGTATGACCGCATCCGAAGGGGCACCCGTACCGCGGTGGCCGTCAGTATGCTCTTTGGTGTGGCTGTGTCCGCCGTGGTCTTTGTGCTGGCACGGTCGCTGATGCTCCTCTTTGTGCAGCCCGAGGAAACCGAGATCCTCGCGGTGGGGGTGCAGTACCTGCGTACCGAGGGCGCTTTCTACTGCTTGATCGCCCTGTTGTTCCTGCTCTACGGCTTTTACCGGGCCATCGAGCGTCCTGGCATGTCGGTGGTGCTCACCGTCATTTCGCTGGGCCTGCGGGTGGTGCTGGCCTATGCTCTGTCCGCCATTCCGGCGCTGGGAGCTGCCGGCATCTGGGTGTCCATCCCCATCGGATGGGTCATCGCGGACATCGCCGGTTGTCTGCCCATGGCAAAGTTTTTCCGCACCCTGCCGCAGGAAAAGCAGTCGAAATAACCAAAGCCCTTGTATCAACCGGTACAGGGGCTTTTCTATGTACAAAAGAACCCTTGACAGCCTAGGGGACGGCATGGTACAATACCACCTTGAATTAGCTATAACTAACTTGAACTGCATCTAGGGAGGTGTACCTGTGGATTCATCCTTTCTGCCCGCCTTCGGCATGACGCTGCTGGCTGGACTGAGCACTGGCATCGGCAGCCTGATCGCCCTGTTGTGGCGCCATACCAACCGGAAATTCCTCTCGGTAGCGCTGGGGTTTTCTGCCGGTGTGATGATCTATGTGTCGTTGGTGGAAATTCTTGACAAAGCCCGCACCGCGCTGGCCGGAGAACTGGGCGACCGGACCGGCAACTGGGCGACGGTGGCGGCCTTCTTCGGCGGCATGTTGGTCATTGCTCTCATCGACAAACTGATCCCCGAGGGGGAAAACCCCCACGAGGTCAAATTGGCCGAAGCCATGGAGGACCCCGCTCCCGCCCGACTGATGCGGATGGGCGTTTTTACCGCGCTGGCTATCGCCATCCACAATTTCCCAGAAGGGCTGGCCACCTTTGTGTCGGCTTTGCAGGAGCCCGGATTGGCAGTGCCCATCGTGGCGGCCATTGCCATCCACAACATCCCCGAGGGCATCGCCGTGTCGGTGCCCATCTATCAGGCCACCGGCTCCCGGGGGCGGGCCTTCGGGTACTCCTTCCTGTCGGGGCTGGCGGAACCGGTGGGGGCGCTGGTGGGCTGGCTGCTGCTGCGCCCCGTCATGAACGACACCGTTTTTGGAGTGCTTTTTGCTGGGGTGGCCGGTATCATGGTCTTTATCTCCTTTGACGAACTGCTGCCCGCTGCCCGGGAATACGGGGAAAACCACCTCTCCCTGTACGGGCTGATCGCGGGGATGGCGGTCATGGCCGTCAGCCTGCTGCTCTTTTTGTAAAAAACACGCCCCGGTCCCCTTGACACGAGGGCTGGGGCGTGGTATACTGACAGAGAGTTAGAGATGGCTAACCAAAGCCGCCCGCCGGAGCACCCTCCGGCGGTTCTCTCCCGACAAAGGTTAGTGACAACTAACTAAAACTTTCCACCGAAAGGATGCCATACGATGTGCGAGGAACTGATGGTCCGTCATGGCTCCCCCACGCTGGCGGGGCTGAAAACCGGCAGCCTGTTTACCTGCCCCTTTGGGGAAGAACAGGTCATGCAGGACTGCGTGCGCTGCTGGAACCATGCGCTGGCCCCCAAGGGGCTGCGTGTCATGCCGCTGCGCTGGCAGAACGGCCGGGCGCTGATCTACCTGTACCGGCCTGCCCGGCTGGCCAAGGATCTGCAGCGCCCCGAAGCCCGGGCCTTGCTGGCACCCCGGGGCTACTGCTGCGAAGCACCGGCCCGCTGTCTGGGACGGCTGATGCAGCGGCTGCGGGAGCGGACCGACTTCCCCCACGAGATCGGGCTGTTTTTGAGCTACCCGCCGGAGGACGTGCAGGGGTTCATCCAAAGCCCGGTGTGTGGCTTCAAGTGTGTGGGATGCTGGAAGGTCTACGGGGACGCGCAGGCGGCCCGGCAGACCTTTGGGCGGTACCGCCGCTGTACCGAAATCTACTGCGCGCGGTACGCGCAGGGAACCACGTTGGAACGGCTGGCTGTGGCCGGCTGACAGGAAAGGAAGGTATCCGATGAGCAAGATCGCCGTAGTATATTGGAGCGGCACCGGCAACACCGAGGCCATGGCCGCCGCCGTGGCGGAGGGAGCCCGAGACGCCGGGGCAGAGGTCCGGCTGGTGACCGTCGATGCGTGGGATGCGGCCCAGATGGACGAGGTGGACGGGGTGGCTTTCGGCTGCCCGTCGATGGGCTGTGAACAGTTGGAGGAGAGCGAGTTTGAACCGGTCTTTACTGCCTGCGAAAGCAAGCTGAACGGCAAACGGCTGGGGCTGTTTGGTTCCTACGGCTGGGGCTGTTTGGTTCCTACGGCTGGGGCGACGGGGAATGGATGCGCAGTTGGGAACAGACCTGCCGGGAGGACGGCGGGGTACTGGTAGCCGACGGCGTGATCTGCAACGGCAGCCCCGATGGGGAAGCCTTGGCCGCCTGCCGGGCCTTGGGTGCGGCGCTGGCCGAATAACGTACAGGATGAGGACCCCTGCGTGTGCGCGCAGGGGTCTTTTGTTTGCAAAAAAAAATGGAAAGTGTGCTTGACATTTTGCGGGGAATGTGGTAGCTTATAAATGGAAAGTGAACTTTCCATGAGAGTCGGAAGGCAGAAGGAGGCGTAGGCCATGAAAAACCGGTTGGAGGAGATCCGCAAGAGCCGCGGCATCCGTCAGGAAGAACTGGCAGCGGCACTTGCGGTCTCCCGGCAGACCATCGGCTCGCTGGAAAACGGGCGGTACAATCCGTCCATCCTGCTGGCCTTCAAGATTGCCCGGTATTTCGGTATGCAGATCGAGGACATCTTTATCTATGAGGAGGAAGCGCAATGAAACAGGATCGGAAGGAGATTGTGTGGATCGTCGTCGGTGTGGTGTTGTGGGGGATCGCGGTGCTGCTGCTCCGGCAGAACCCCGGAAACAGCGGATTCTGGCGGGCGCTGCCCTATGTCTGTCTGGGCGTGGGCGCCGGGCTGCTGGGGCAGGGCATCGGGCGGATGGTGCAGCGCAAAGCCTTGCAGAGTGACCCGGAACTGGCCCGTCAGCAGGAAATTGAGGCCGGGGACGAGCGGAACATCCAACTGGCCCAGCGGGCCAAAGCCAAGGCCTTTGACCTGATGGTCTTTGTCTTCAGTGCGCTGCTGCTGGTCTTTGCCCTGATGGGGGTGGAGATGACGGCCCTTCTGCTGCTGGTGGCGGCCTACCTGCTGGTGCAGGGCTATGCAGTCTACTGCCGCGTCAAGCTGGAAAAAGAGATGTAACGAAAAACCGCCCCCGGCGCCGCAAGGCGCCGGGGGCGGAATGGGTTATTTTGGAAAAAATTACTGGTTGGCTTCGTTGTTATGTTCGGGACGGACGATCTCGTGCACGGCGGCGGCGATGGCCTCGGCCGACAGGCCGTAGTCACGCAGCACCTCGTTGGCGGGGCCGGAGTGACCGAACTGGTCCTGCACGCCCAAACGGCGGACATAGCAGGGCAGCTTCTCGCTCAGGACGCCGCAGACCGCTTCGCCCAAGCCGCCGATGACGTTGTGCTCTTCCACCGTGATGATGCGGCGGCACTCCCGCGCGGCGGTGAGGATGATCTCCTCGTCCAGCGGCTTGATGGTGGGCATGTTGATGACCCGCACGCTGATGCCCTGACGCTTGGCCAGCACCGCAGCCCGCAGGGCTTCGCTGGTCATCAGGCCGGTGGAGATCACCGCAATGTCGTACCCATCGGTGAGCTTCTCGCCCTTGCCGATCTGGAACTCGTAGGTTTCGGGGTCATGGAAGACCGGCGTGGCCAAACGGGACAGACGCAGGTAGACCGGACCATTGTAGTTGTAAGCGGCGATCACCGCAGCCCGGGCTTCCACATCGTCGGCGGGGCTCAGGATCACCATACCGGGGATGGAGCGCATCAGGGCAATGTCCTCACAGCACTGGTGGGAAGCACCATCCTCACCCACCGACAAACCGGCGTGGGTGGCGGCGATCTTCACGTTCAGGTGGGGGTAGCCCACGGTGTTGCGGATCTGCTCAAAGGCACGGCCCGCGGCAAACATCGCAAAGCTGGACACAAACGGCACATAGCCCATGGTGCTCATGCCGGCGGCTACGCCGATCATGTTCTGCTCGGCAATGCCGCAGTCAAAGTGACGGTCGGGATATTCGTTGCGGAAGATCTCCGTCTTGGTGGCAGCGGCCAGGTCGGCGTCAAACACGACCAGATTATCGGCGCCCTGACGGGCCAGTTCCACCAGCGTGTTGCCGTAGCTCACGCGGGTAGCAATTTTCTTCATCTCAGCCATTGTTGAGCTCGATCTCCTTTTCCAGTGATTCGTGGGCGGCGCGCAGTTCTTCCATCGCGGTCTCGTACTCCTCATCGTTGGGAGCCTTGCCGTGCCATTCCACGGCGTTCTGCATGTAACTTACGCCCAAGCCCTTGGTGGTGCGCAGCAGGAAGCAGGTGGGCTTGCCGCTGCCATGGGACAGATCGAACATCTTGAACGCCTGCTCCAGCTCGGCAAAGGAGTTGCCGTTGCAGACGATGGTGTTGAACCCGAAGGCGTCCATCTTGCGGTCCAGCGGCTCGGAGTTCATGATCTGGCGGGTGGGGCCGTCGATCTGCAGGCCGTTGACGTCGATCATGATGCACAGGTTGTCCAGCTTGTAGTGGTTGGCAAACATAAAGGCTTCCCAGCACTGGCCTTCGTCGATCTCACCGTCACCCAGCAGGGTGTAGACGTTGATATCGCTCTCCAACTGTTTGGCTGCCAAGGCCATGCCGCAGGCCGTGGAAACACCCTGACCCAGACTGCCGGTGGACATATCCACGCCGGGCACGGTGTTCATGTTGGGGTGCCCCTGCAGGTAGCTGTTGGAATGCCGCAGGGTGGGCAGGTCCGCCACCGGGAAGAAGCCACGCTCCGCCAGCGTGGCGTACAGGGCGGGGGCGCAATGACCTTTGCTCAGCACAAAGCGGTCCCGGTTGGGGTCCTGCGGCTGCTCGGGGTCGATGCGCATTTCACGGAAGTACAGATATGTCAGGACATCCGCAGAAGACAGGCTGCCGCCCGGATGGCCGCATCCCGCCCCATGGGTCGCTTCGATCACGCCCATCCGTACGCGGGTCGCAGTCAGCTTTAACTGCAGCGTTTCCAGTTTTGTCATAGTCAAGTTCCTCCGGTCCGTATACAAAAATCAGACGGGATCACACCGTCACGCAATTCACTACCTTATATTATACACAAACCGACGCGGCTGGCAAGATTTTTTTACAAATTCCCGCGGTTTTCGCCCGGTTTCGTGCGCTGCGATGGGGAAAAGGTGCACCGCTGCCGGGGATTTTGTGCGTTGTGCCAAAAAATGGGGACAATCCGGGCCAAAGAACAGCGAATTGGCACTTGCACACCGGCGCGATCTGTGGCATAATTTGGGTAAAGCATGTCGCGGCCAACCCTTATATAGGGCAGCCAACCGGCGGTTGCACTATATTTTGGGGAGGAAATACAATGCCCAACGGCATCTACATCCAGACAGAGTATCACGGCAAATTGATCCGCAAGATCGTGTGCAACGGTGAGGAGCGCTGGTTTATCGGCTCGGATTGCGCGGTGACCTTTATGACGATGGATGACTGCATGGCGGCGATCGACCGTCGTGCCTAAAACCCAAGCTACAACAAGCACCCCGCCCGCAGCATGCGGACGGGGTGTGTTCGTTTTTATTCAACGGGATCGAGGTTTCTATGCCTAAACAAAAATTGACTTGGCGCCATATCCTGCGCAGAGTGCTTTCACTGGTGTTCAGCCGGCTGGTGGTGACCGGCGTGCTGCTGCTGGTGCAGATCATCTGGCTGTTTGTGCTGTTCTACCGGTTGAGCGACTACGCCACCTGGATCAACGCGGTGGGGCTGGGCCTCAGCGTGGTGATGTGTCTGGCCCTCATCCGGCAGGATTCCACCGTGCCGGAATTTAAGATCAGTTGGATGATCCTTTTCACCGTTATGCCGGTGCAGGGCGGGCTGCTCTATCTGCTGTGGGGCGACAAGCGCCCCGCCATCCGGCTGCGCCGCCGTCTGGAACGGGCCGAGGCCCGGTTTGCCCCGCTGCGCACCGCTGACCCCACCGCCCAGGAAAAACTGGCCCGGCAGGACCCCCGCGCCGCCGAAACCGCCCGCTATGTGCGGGACTATGCCCCGGCGCCGGTCTTTGACGGCACCGCCGTGCGGTACTACCCCAGCGGCGAGGCCATGTTCGCCGATATGCTGCCTGCACTGCAAAGCGCCCAGCATAGCATCTACATCGAGAGCTTTATCGTCGGCATGGGAGAAATGTGGGGGCAGATCCACGAAATTTTGCGCCAAAAAGCCGCCGATGGGCTGGATGTGCGGGTCATCTACGACGACGCCGGCTGTCTGAGCCTGCTGCCCCGCAGCTACGACGACACCCTGCGGGCCGAGGGCATCCGGGCATTCTCTTTCAATCGCTTTGTGCCGCTGCTCAACTTGGTCATGAACAACCGGGACCACCGCAAGATCATGGTCATTGACGGGCGGATCGCGTTTACCGGCGGTGTCAATCTGGCCGACGAGTACATCAACAAACTGGTGCGGTTCGGCTACTGGAAGGACAGCGGCGTTCGGCTGGAAGGCCCCGCCGCCCGCAGCTTTGCCAATATCTTCCTGACTTTCTGGCAGGCCCACTATCCCAACGAAACCATCGATCTGGCTGCCGCCCTGCCCGGAGTGCCGCCCCAGCCCACCGACTGCTTGGTGCAGCCCTTTGCCGACAGCCCGGTGGACCGGGAATCGGTGGCCAAAAACGTCTATCTGGAACTGATCACCCAAGCCCAGAAAAACCTCTACATCTGCACGCCTTACCTGATTTTGGACAACGACCTGCTGACCGCCCTGCGGCTGGCTGCCAAGCGGGGCGTGGATGTGCGGATCTACACCCCCGGCATCCCCGACAAGCCCACCATCTATCTGCTGACCAAGAGCTACTTCCCGTCGCTGCTGCGGGCGGGGGTCAAGATCTACCGGTACGTGCCGGGGTTCCTCCACGCCAAAACGTGGCTGTGCGACGACCGGGTGGCGGCGGTGGGCACCGTCAATCTGGACTACCGCAGCCTCTACCTGCACTTTGAATGCAGCGCCCTGCTCTACGGCGGCAAGGTGCTGGCGGATATTCGGGCCGATATGGCGGCCATCGAGGCGGAAAGCGATGCCATTGCGTTGGAAGAGTGCCGCGCCGGCTTTTTGGGCACGATGCGCAGCGCCTTCCTGCGGTTGCTGGCGCCGCTGTGCTGAAAAAATTATACCGGGAAAAAAGTTGAAAACCGTCTGCGCCGGCGGACATGTGCCGACCGGCGCAGACACATACAGGGAAATAGGACGGCAAATTGTGTACGCTAGTGCGCGATTTGCCGTCCTATTTTGTCGAGGGGGATTTCAAGAGGGCTGCAAAGCCGCGCCGCAAGATGCGGGCACCGCAACCCGGTATATAGGTCTGTCAGGCACCGCCGTGCAGACCTGTTCCCCCTTTTGCAGTGTTTGCAGTCCCTTTTTTTGTGCTTCCAAAGGGGAGCGGGGGAATTTGTATCCAAAATCTATTGACAACTAACGGTTGTTGAACTAAGATGAAAACAACCAACAAAGTCGTGATAGAATGCAAACGAACCATAGCAATAAGGGAGGATACCGATGACCTACAAAGAAAAAGTGGAATGGCTGCGGCAATACCGGGCGGCGGTCAGCCGGGAGCGGCTGCTGGAGGGCGAGCTGGAAATGCTGCGCAGCGCTGCCGAGCGGGTGACCGCCTGCCTGACCGGTATGCCGGGGGCGGGACCTGACCCGGACCGCTTGCCCCGGGCGGTGGAAAGAATCGAAGAAACGCAGAAAAAGCTGGAAGAACAAATTGAGGATTGTGTGGAGTGCCGCTTTGCGGTGACCCACGTCATTGCGGGGGTAAAGGCCCCCGACGTGCAGGAGGTGCTGCGCCGCCGCTACATTTTGGGCCAAAGTTACGCCGACATTGCCGACGCCATGGGGGTGGTGCTGCGCCGGGTCTACCAGATCCACCGCGCCGGCGTGCTGGAAATGCCGATGGAAGAACTGATGGAAAAAACCCAAGAAAATGCTTCCTGATCTTTCCCAAGGTTTTCTCGAAATTTCCTTGCATTTCACAACCTAATGTAGTAACATGATACCGTCGAAACTCGCGACAGGGCATCCGCCCCGCCGCGGGTTTTTTGTTTGCCCACACCACAAAGGGGGGATGGATCATGCACGGGTAACACCCCCGGGCGCTGCGGACCGCGGCGCGGCGCCGGGGGAGCAAGCCACCACATTGCGGGAAAGGAGATTCTTTTGCAAAGCTATCTGGAACAAGCCTTTGGCAAACACGATGTCACATCGGCCAAGATGCGGGGGGCCCTGCGGGAATGGCTGGACCTGTACTACGGCGCGCCACGCCTCGGCGAGGACCCCGCCCCGCGGCTGGCCGCCCTCATCGTGGCCAAGCTCTGCCGCACCGTCTTTGCCGAGTACGACGCCCGGCTGGACGATGGGGCCGACGAACTCTTGCAGCGCAGTCTGGCAGCCCTCAACGCCGTGAGCAAAACGGCGGTGCAGTATGCCCTCATCGGCGGCGAGTGCCTGCTCAAGCCGGTGCTGACCGGCGACGCGCTGGATTTTGTGCCCATCCGGCGGGACTGCTATGTGCCCTTGGCCCGGGACGCCCACGGCCGGTTGCTGGCGGTGGGCACCATGGAATGTCACAGCCGGGGCGCGACCCGGTACGCCCTGCTGGAACGCCGGGTGGCCGGGCCGGAGGGCCTGACCATCGAGACCCGGCTCTTTGAGCTCAACGGGCAGGCGCTGGGCCGCTGCGTGCCGCTGTCCACGCTGGACGCCTGCGCCGACTTGGTGCCCCAGCTCTTCCTGCCCGGGGTGCCGGGGGTGGGGCTGGCGGTGCTGCGCACCCCGCTGGCCAACTGCGTGGACGGCAGCACCGACGCGGTGAGCATCTACGCCCCCGCCGTGGGGCTGCTCCATGCCTTGGCCCGGTGCGAGGAACAGCTCAACACCGAGTTCACCAACGGGGCGTCCCGGGTCTTCGCGTCGGAGGACCTGCTGCGCCCCGACGCCCAAGGCCGCCGCACCCTGCGGGACGACCTCTTTGTGGGGTTGCCCGACGACCCCGCCAACGTGGGGGTCACGGTGTACAGCCCGGCGCTGCGGGAACAGAGCTATCTGGCCCGCAAACAGGACCTGCTGCGGGGCTGCGAAAGCCTGCTGGGGCTGCGCCGGGGGATTCTGAGCGAGACCGAGGCGGAAGCCCAGCCCCGCACCGCCACCGAGGTCAACGCCACCGCCGTGGACTACGACCTGACCATCCGGGACCTGCAAGCCATGTGGCAGACCGGCGCCGCCGAGGCTCTGACCCTCTGCGAGGCGCTGGGGAGCCTCTACGGCCTGCGGGCCGCCGACACCGCCCCCGCCGCTTTGAGCATCGACTGGGGGGACGGGGTATTGTATGACCGGTCCCGGGTCTGGGCCGAACAGCGGGAACTGGTGGCCGACGGGCTGCTGCGCCCCGAACTGGCGCTGGCGTGGTACTACGGCCTGCCCCACGAGACCGAGGCCGATCTGCGCCGCATCCGAGAACGAATGATGCCGAAAGGAGGCAACACCTGATGCAGGAACCTGCAACCACCCCCGCGCCCTACGCCGCGGGTACCGGCAGCGTGCCGGTGACCCCTGACCGGGCCGCTTTTGACCGTATGGGCTACCGGGAACGGCTGGCCCTCAAGCGGGAGGACCCCGCCCAGTACGCCGCCCTGCGGGCCGAACCGTCCGCCGAGCACTGACACCCACTGATCACAGAAAGGAAACGCTATGGCTGATCTGAATACCAAACTGTCCGACCTCATCGATCCCGAAGTTATGGGCGACATGGTCTCGGCCCGCATCCCCAAAAAGCTGCGGGTCGCCCCCTTCGCCAAGATCGACGATACCCTCGCCGGCGTCCCCGGCGATACCATCACGGTGCCCGCCTACACCTACATCGGCGACGCCGACGACGTGGCCGAAGGCGGCGAGGTCGCCATCGAAAAGATGACCACCTCCACCCGCAAGGCCACCATCAAAAAGGCCATGAAGGGCATCGGCCTCACCGATGAAGCGGTGCTCTCCGGCTACGGCAACCCCGTGGGCGAAGCCAACACCCAGTTGGCCTTGGCCATCGCCGCCAAGATCGACAATGACTGCATGGATGCCCTGCTCACCGCCAGCCTGACCTACGACGGTTCCTCCGGCACCATCAACTACAACGGCATCGTGGATGCGGTGGACCTCTTCGAGGAGGAGATGGGCTGCTCCGACAAGGTCATGTTCATCCACCCTAAGCAGGTCACCCAGCTGCGCAAGAACGCCGACTTCATCAGCGCCGACAAATACCAGCCCGGGGTCACCCTCACCGGTGAGATCGGCATGATCGCCGGCTGCCGTCTGGTGCCCAGCAAAAAGGTGCCTCTCAGCGACGGCGTCTACACCTGCCCCATCGTCAAGCTGGAAGCCGACCCCGAGGTGGACGACGAGATCCCGGCTTTGACCATCTACCGCAAGCGGGACGTCAACATCGAGACGGAGCGCAAACCCAAGACCCGCACCACCGAGATCACCGCCGACGAGTTCTATGTGGCGGTGCTTTCCAACGAAGCCAAGGTGGTGCTGGCCAAGTTCAAGGAAGCGTAAGGGGGCCTGCCCATGCCCGATTACACCTTTTACCGGGAAATCTATCTGGGAGAGGACATCCCGGAAACGGACTTTCCCCGGTTTGTCCGGCGGGCGCAGGCAGAGCTGGCCCGAATGCGGGAGGTCTACGCCGTGGCGCCCCGGCCGGGGCTGGACCCCGACAACGCCGAGGCAATGGCCCTGTGCGCCGTGGCGGATGCCATGTATGAGTTCGCCCAAGAGGACGAGGCCCGGGGCCTGTCTGGCATGACGGTGGGCAGCGTCAGCGAGACCTACACCGCCCCGCCGGAACTTTGCGCCACTACTCTCAGCCTGCGGGCGGCCCACTACCGGCACGAGGCCGGTTACTATCTCCAGATCGGGCGGTGGCTGCCCCATGCGTAACCGCTCTCTGTATGCCCAGACCGTCACGGTCTACCACGGTGATGCCGCTGCCGGGCAGGTGGTGCGCACCGTGCTGCGCGGGGTGTTCTGGCAGCATGGCCGCCGCCGCACCCCCGGCGCCGACGGCACCACGGCGGGGGAGGTCCTGCTGTTGGTGGTGCCCGAAACTACCGCCCACTACGGTGCCGACTATACGCTGGAACCCGGCGACCGCCTCTGCCCCGGGGAAGGCCCGGACATCCCGTGGGCCGACTGGCCTGCCTTTGTGCCGGGTGCCCGGGCGGAGGTGGCGGTGATCCAGTATGTGCTGCCCATGTACCGGGGCGGCGCGCTGCACCATCTGGAAGCGGGCGCTTGGTGGACCGGCAGCGGCACCGGCGCCCACAGCCTGACCAATTAAGGAGGATACCCCCATGAAGGAAACCCTTTTGCCCGACCTGCTGGCCTTTTTGGCCAAGGCCCCGGCGCTGGCGGACCTCCCCCTGCGGGTGGAGGACGCCGGTCCCGCCCCCGGCACCGGCGGGCTGTGGCCCCGGGGCGTGACGGTCACCGCCCGCAAGGAGGACCTGCTGGGCGGGGTGACGCTGCGCTGTCAGGGGGAATTTTTGCTGCGGCTCTGCCTGCCGCTGCCCCCCGGCGACGATGCCCAAGCCCTGCGCAACGCCGGGCGGCTGCTGGCTTTGCAAAGCTGGGTGGCGGCCCAAAGCGCTGCCCACAGCCTGCCCTACTTCGGCACCGGCCTGCCCGAGGGCGAGACCTTGCGGGCGGTGGATGGCCGTCTGGAAAAGACCGACAGCGGCGGCACCGCCCGCTATACCCTCCGCCTGCTGGCGGAGTACACCGAAATCTATAAGGAGGAGACCCCATGAAGATCCAACGCAAATACATGGCCCACTACCTGAACGCGGCGTTCAGCGAACCCGAGGCCCACTACGTCCGGCTGGGCCGCGATTTGGAAGAATACGCCCCCGAACTGAGCGCCAACGTGGAGAAGAAGGCCAACATTCTGGGCCAGACCACCGTAGTCATCGACAGCTACCAGAAGCAGGGCGAAGTGACCCCCTACTACGCCGAGGACGGCGACCCGCTGTTTGAAAAACTGCAGGCCATCTTGGACGGCGATCTGGTGCTGGACGACCTGAAGACCGACATGGTGGAGGTCAAGCTCTGGGGCGACGAGGACGGCGCCTACCCCGCCGTCAAGGAGGAGTGCTACATCGAGATCGTCAGCTACGGCGGCGACACCACCGGCTACCAGATCCCCTTCAATGTACACTACACCGGCGTCAAGACCACCGGGACCTTCGACCCGTCCAGCAACACCTTCACCCCGGCGGGCTGACATTTCCCTGAAGGTGTCCGGGCCGTCGGCGCATGTCCGCCGGCCCGGACTTCAATTCATCTCTGTGCGGGGACGGCTGCGGCCGTCCCCGCTTCTTGTTATAGAAAGGATGGCCCATGAAACAACTGACCATTGACACCGGTGTGGAGGAATTTTCCGTCAATGGGCACGGCGTGCTGCGCTTCAACCCCGCCGACCCCAACCTCTACCACCGGTTTTTCGCCGCCGGTCCCGCCTTGGCGGCGCTGGACAAGGAACTGGAAGAAAAATCCGCCGCCCTGCCCGCCGACGGCCCCGACGCCGCCCAAGCGGGCTTTGCGCTGCTGGCTGACTACGACGCCCGCATCAAGGCGCTGCTGACCGATATTTTCGGGCCGGAAAATGACTTCGACGCGGTGCTGGGCGGGGTGAATCTGGCCGGGGTGGCCACCAACGGTCAGCGGGTGGTGCAAAACCTGCTGGAAGCCCTGACCCCCATCTTGCAGGAGGGCGCCCAGCGGCATCTGGACGCCAAGGCCGACGCTGCCGTAGCCGCCGCCGACGCGGCCCGGGCTGCCCGGGGCCGGGTATGACGGGGGCATGGGGCCTGCCCATGCAGGCGGTCATCGAGGACCGGGTCTATGAGATCCACACCGACTACCGGGACATTCTGGAACTGCTGCGCTGGCTGGACGGCACCGCCGCGCCGGAACTGGACCGGGGCGAGCGGTGGTATGTGGCCATGCGGCTCTTCTACCCCGATTTTGCCGCCATGCCCCGGTCGGACTGGTCCGCCGCCACCCGGTTCTTGACCGAGTTTCTGGCCGCGGGCCGCACCGAACCCCCGGCGCCCGGCCCCCGCCTGATGGACTGGCAGCAGGATGCGCCGCTGATTGCCGCGGGCATCAGCAAGGCCGCCGGGCAGGATGTGCGGGCGCTGCCCTACCTGCACTGGTGGAGCTTTATAAGCTGGTTCGACGCCATCGGGGAAGGCACCTTTGCTACGGTGGTGGCTTTGCGGGACAAGCTGCGCCGGGGCAAAAAGCTGGAGCCGTGGGAACTGGATTTCTACCGCACCCACCGCGCCGTGGTGGATCTGCGTCCCGCCCCCGACCCGGAGGCCGACGCCGAAAAACAGCGGCTGCTGGCGCGGCTGGGCGCTTAAACCCCGAAAGGAGGAACACCATTGGCACAAACCATTACCTTTGACGAGGTTTCCGAGCTGGCGTCGTCGGGGGGCAGCGTGGAACGGGCCTTGCAGTCCATGGCCGCCGCCCTGCAAAATCTGGGCGACGCGGGCGCCGAAGCCCGCAGCGTGCTGGACAGCCTGCGCAAAAGCCTGCAATCCACCGCCGCCCAAAGCGTCAAGAGCGCCCGCAGCCTTGCCAAATTTGACGAGATCAACCGGCTGGCCGCGCCGGAGACCGAGAAAACCACCGCCAAATCGTCGGGCAGCGGCAGCAAGAAAACCGCTGCCGAAACGCCGGACACCGAGGCACTGACCCCTTGGCAGCAGCTGCTGCAAACCCTGCAAGGGCTGTGGGCCCAGTTCTGGGCCTACCTGCAAAGCTACTACGCCCCGGCCATCGCCGCGTGGCAGGCTGCTTGGGCCGCCATGCAGGGGGCGGCTGCCGCCGTCTGGGAACCGCTGCGCACTGCCCTGCTGCAACTGTGGCAGGGAACGCTGGTGCCGTTGGGGCTGTATCTGGCCACCGAGTTTCTGCCCGGCGTGGTCAACAGCTTTTCCCAAGCCTTTGCCCCCATCGTGGGCGGGGCGGTGGCCACCGCCATCACGGTGCTGGGCAATACCTTTACGTGGCTCTGCGGGCTGGTCAGCGAAGCGGTGACCACCGTGGTGCAGCCCGCGCTGGCGCTGCTGCTCACCCTTTGGCAGGACCTGATGACCGGCATCCAGACCGCTTGGGCCAGCTACGGCCAACCCTTCTTGGATGGAGTGGTGCTGGCCTTCCAGAACTTTACCGACCTGCTGCAAACCCTCTGGGGCGGCACGGTGCAGCCGGTGCTCACCCAGCTCATTGACCAGTTGGGTGCCCTCTGGTCGGGCACCCTCAACCCCCTGTGGCAGCAGCTCACGCTGGCGCTGGGGGCGGTGATGAATCTGGTGCTCACCCTCTGGAACACCGTGCTGGCTCCGCTGGCCGCTTGGCTGGCCGCCACCTTCGCCCCGGTGTTTACGCAGGCCTTTGCGGGCATCTCCTCGGCGGTCACGCTGGCCGTCACCGTCATCGGCGGCGCCATCACCACCGCGCTGGCCGTGCTGCGGGGCCTGGCCGACTTTGTCAATGCGACCCTGCGGGGAGACTGGGACGCCGCGTGGAACGCCATGTCCCAGACCGTCCAGACCGTCTGGGATACCATCACCCGCACCATCAAAAACGCCGCCGACGCCCTGCTGCAAACCGTCACCAATCTGGCCGGGGCGGTGGGCTCGGCCTTGTCCGGCATCCTGTCCGCTCTCTCGGGGGTGGGCAGTGTGGCATCGGGGGTTTTCTCCGCCGCCGGCCAGTGGCTGACGGGGCGCAGCGCCGCACCCCAGATGATCTACGCCCAGAACCTGCCGGTCCCGGCGCTGGCTTCGGGGGCGGTCATCCCGCCCAACCGTGCCTTTTTGGCCCTGTTGGGCGACCAGCACAGCGGCACCAACATCGAGGCCCCGCTGGCCACCATCGAGCAGGCGGTGGCCGGGGTCATGGCCGACCTGCAGGCCGGGCAGATGGCGGGCTTTGAAACACTGGCCGCCCTGCTGCGGGAACTGGTGCAGGCCGTCTACGGCATCGAACTTACCGACGAGATGGTGGGCCGGGCCGCCCAGCGGTGGACACGGCGCAGCAACCTGCGGTTGGGAGGTGAACTGGTATGACCTTGACCTCCTTGTTTCAGATCGACGGACAGCCCCTCTACGCGCCGGACGCCGGGGTGGAACCCAGCTACGCCGATCTGGACTCCAGCGATTCCGGCCGGGATGCCTGCGGCGTCATGCACCGGGAGGTGGTTCGGGAAAAGGTGGCCACCTGGCCCTTTGCCTACACCGCCTTGACCGATGCCGAGTACGCCTATCTGGTGGGGCTCTTCGCGGGCAAGGCGACCTTCGCCTTTACTCACCCCAAGGCCGGTTCCTCCCGGGAGACGGTGACTACCACCTGCTATTGCAGCAATTACAGCATCGCGTGGCGCAGCGCCCGGGACGGCATCTGGCGCAACCTGAAATTTAACATCATTGAGTGCTGAAAAGGAGGCAGCTATGACCCAATATCAGCTTGTGCTGCCCGACGGCACCGAACTTTCGGCGGGCACGCCGGGACAAAACGCCCTGCGCAGCCTGCAATGGACCCACACCGTCAACGCCGGGACCGACCTGACCCCCGGTTCGGCCTGCGCCGATTCCTTGGAAGCGGAACTCTGGGTGGAACCGGGGAACAGCCCCGGCATCACCGCAGGGCAGGAGGTGACCCTGTTCCGGGTGGTGGACGGCGGAGAACCGGAACAACTGGGTGTCTTTGTGGCTGAAACCCCGGTGCGGGGCAAACGCAACCTCTACCAACTGACGGCCTACGACCGGATGATCTGTACCGAGCAGGACCTGTCGCCCCAACTGCGGGACTGGCAGGGGGATTTCCCCATGACGCTGGCAACGCTGGTCCAGCGGGTGGCGGCGGCCTGCGGCGTGCCGCTGGCGGGGTCGCTGCCCCGCAACGGAGACTATCCGGTGCAGGCCTTCTACGCCGACAGCCTGACCGGGCGGCAGCTACTGCAATGGGCGGCGCAGGCGGCGGGGTGTTTTGTACACTGCAACGCCGACGGCGCGCTGGCCTTTGGTTGGTACACCGACCGGCGGGGGCAGTATAGTCTGGGACCCGGCGCCGGGCAGGACGAAGCGCTGGGCGCCGTGGAAGCCTACCGGCAGGATGGGCTGGCCTACGAGGACTACGAGACCGCCCCCATCGACAAGGTGCAGATCCGCCAGAGCGACGCCGACGTGGGGGTGATCTACCCCGCCGACGAGACCGGCACCAACACGCTGGTGGTGCAGGGCAACCTGCTGCTCACCGCCCTGACCGACGAAGCCCTGCGCCCGGTGGCCCAAGCCCTCTACGAAGCGGCGGCTGCCTGGCCGGTCTACACCCCCTGTACGGTAAGCGCCTTTGCGGGCAGCGGGGCGACGGCGGGGGAGCTGCTCTATGTCATGACCCCCGGCGGGCGGCGGCTGCAAACCTACCTGATGAACGCCGTCTGCACGGCGGGGGAGACCCGGCTGGAATCCACCGGCAATGCCCGGCGGGACAGTGTGGCTGCGGTGAACAGCGGACGGCTGAACCTGACCGGTAAACTGCTGGAGATGAAAGCCACCATCGACGGGCTGACCGTCAAGGCCAGCGATCTGGCGGGCAATTACAGCGAATTGCAGCAGTCGGTGGACAGCCTGACGCTGGGCGTCACGGCGGTGGAACAGTACCGGGACCTGATCGGGAACACCCCTTGGACCGAACCCCACGGGGACGCGGTGCCCGACGGCACCGAACTGACCCTGACCGGCGGCACCGACGAGGCATGGGCCTCGCTGTATGTGCCGGAGGAAAACCTGCAAGGATTGGCGGGCAAACAGGTGCGCGTCACGCTGGAATACCAAGTCCAGCAGGCGGTGGGCGGCGCAGTCTGCCGCAATGTGCTGTGGTATGTCTACAAGACCGCGTCGGGCGGCGGGTACTATGTGAACACCATCACCACCGGCGCCGAGGTGGAAGCCTCCGACGAGTGGAAGAAGGTCAGTTGGCAGACCACCCTCAAGGAGGACATCGTCACCAAACTGCAGATGACCGCCACGCTGGGCGCAGGCGGCCACGGCGTGGTGCGGTTCCGCAATCTGACCTTCGAGGTGGCCGACGGGGTGCAAAGTTCGGTGTCCCTGAGCAAGGACGGCGTGCAGATCAGCACCGCCCGGCTGGGGGATTACGCCACCGCCGCCGACTACACCGCCCTGCGGCTGGAACAAAACGAACTCTCCCTGACCGTTGTGAAAGAGGGGGAGGTCCGCAGCCGGTTTGCCGCCGACGATACCAGCGTGACGATCGAGAGCGGCACCATCACCTTTGCGGCCAACACGCTGGTGGTGGACAGCGAAAACTTCCAGCTCCGGCAGGACGGCACCGTGCAGATCACCGGGACCTTTACCTCGGACACCGGCACCGACCGGGCCTACATCGGTTCGGGACAGTTGCATCTTGAACGGCAGACCAACGACGGCATCTGGCGGCCCACCCTCTACGGGTTCAGCGACGGCTCCAACGCGGCCATCGGCCACCTGTACATCTACGGCCCGGCGGCTGCGGGCAATCAGGTGCCTATGGCCAACCTGAGCAGCAGCTTCGGCGGCGGGGAATTCTACCTGTACAACAGCAACGGCGGGTTTATGTTTCAGGTCACCCCCGATGTGGACACCGGCGCCCCCTACCTGTCGCTGAACAACAAGAGCGGCGCCGCGGTGGGCAGTTGGCGGATGGACACCGACGGTCGCGGCCACCTGACCACCCCCATCGTGGAGCTGGAAAAGCTCAAAGCGGACGGCACCACCTACACCGCCCAGTGGGTGTATATAAGCAGTCTGGGCCGCTATGTGCTCTGCGCCAAATAAACAAAGGAGGAACACCCATGACCGATGATGAACGCATTCAGGCGCTGCAAACCTCTGTGGTGCAGGCGGTGAACGCATCCAACCTGCCCTTGGGCGTCAAGGCACTGGTGCTGGAAAACGCCTGGCTCAAGATCGCAGCGGCGATGCAGCCGCCCCGGCAGGACGCCGATGCGCATCCTCAAGAGTAAAGGAGCTGGCATGAAAACAGTAGAACTCAATGGCTATCAAGCCGTAGCCCGGGACGGGTATCTGCGGCTGGGCACCCAAGGCAGCTACGGTACCGAGCAACTGCAAATCTTGCCCGGCGAAGGCTGGCAGGACTTGCAGATCACCGCCACCTTTGTGACGCCCCAAGGCGCCACCCGCATGGCGGTGCCCGCCACCGGCCTGCTGGACGTACCGCCCCAAGCCACCGCCGCTGCCCTGACCCCCGCGGCTCCCGGCAAGATCGTCTTTGCCGGGACGGCCCAAGGGGTGCAGCGCATCACCACCGACCTGCCCTATCTGGTGTCGGGCCACGGGGCGGTGGAGGGGCAGGACCCCGCCCCCACCCCCAGCGTCTGGGAACAGTATGTCACCCAGCTTACGGCGGTGGTGGATGCCGCCGTGCCCCCTGCGGGCAGCCCCGGGCAGGTCTTGACCAAGACCGAGGACGGCAACGTCTGGACCTATCCTTCCGGCGGCGGTGGCGGCGGAAGCTACACCATCGGCGCCGGGCTCAAACTGGACCCCGAGAGCAACATCCTCTCGGTGGATACCGCCGACGCCGTGGAACAGGACAATACCCGCCCGGTGACTTCGGCGGCGGTGTTTACCACGGTGGGCAATATCGATGCCCTGCTGGCCACGATCTAAGGAGGTTTTTTGATGAGCATTCAAACCGAAATCACCCGCATCCAGTCCGCCCGCAACACCCTGCGGGCCAAGGCAGTGGAATTGAACCTGTCCGCCGGCACCGAGAAGCTGGACGAACTGGCCGCCGACTTTGACGGCATTGTGAACCAAGGTTCGGTGACCGCGCAGGTCAAGGAGGGCGAGACCTACACCATCCCCAAGGGCTACCACGACGGCACCGGCACGGTGTCCGGCGTGGCGGGCGGCGGCAGCTACACCTTGCAAAGCAAGACCGTCACCCCCACCAAAAAGCCCCAGCAGACCACCCCCGACGAGGGGTACTACGGCTTGTCCGACGTGACGGTGCAGGCCATCCCCGACGCCTATCAGGACGTGACTTCGGTCACCGCCACCGAACCCGACCTGTTGGCCGGTAAGGTCTTTGTGGACAGCACCGGCGCCGTCAAGACCGGTACCATGCCCAACAACGGCGCCGTCACCAAGGTGCTGGATGCTTCCGCCCCCAGCTACACCATCCCCCAAGGCTGCCACAGCGGCAGCGGTACGGTGTCCATCGTGCCGGAAAGCAAATCCGTCACCCCCACCACCGCCCCCCAGACCGTGCAGCCCACCGCAGGGAAGGTACTTACCACCGTCACGGTGGACGCCATCCCGGCGGAGTACATCCCCACCACTGATGCCGACGCCACCGCCGCCGACCTGCTGGCCGGCAAGACCGCCTATGTGGCGGGAAGCAAGCTCACCGGCACCATGGCCAACAACGGCGCTATGGATGCTTCGCTGGACGGCCTGACCGTCACCAGCAAAGTCATTCCGGCGGGCTATACCAGCGGCGGCACCGTCAGCCTGAGCGGTGACATTGAAGCGGCGCTGGCCGCCATCTGAGAGGAGGCGGAACGATGAGTATTCAGACGGAACTGGACCGGCTGCAAACCGCTAAGGCCGATCTGAAAACCGCCCTTCAGGACAAGGGGGTGGCGGTGCCGGACGCCACCACGCTGGATGGCTACGGCGCACTGGTGGCGCAGATCACCGCCGGCGGAGACCCGTGGCAGGTGGTACAAGCCGTTTCACTGCCCAAGACCCCGCCCACCGTGGAGGGCGCGGCTGTCTATGCGCCGCCGGCAGCCAACTACGGGTATCTCTCTGTGGAGGTGCCCGAGGGACGGACCGCCATCGAGATTTCCCAGTTTTGGGGCGGTTTTCTCAACTACGCGGTGCTGGCGCTGACCAAGGAAGTGTTTTATGGCAACTTCAGCCCCTTTTCGATGTATAGCCGGCAAGGGCAGACGGTGGTATTGCAGATCAATGTGACCGATGTGAACGAGATCTATTACCGCGTCACCGATGTGCCGTTTTGAGCGCGGAAAGGGGGAGCGTGCGGATGTTTGATGCGATTGATGTGAGCAAATGGCAGGGAACTGTCGACTGGGCTGC
>NZ_CALADU010000196.1 GCF_937890665.1 uncultured Subdoligranulum sp. | reverse complement strand
GCTGCGTCACCCAAATCAACGACCATCTGTGGGAGGGCCGCTACTCCCCCATCGTCAACGGCCAGCGCATGGCCCGGAATGTCTACGCGAAAACGGAGGCGGAGTGTGAGGAAAAGCTGGCAGAACTGATCCGGGAGATGAAAGCAGAAATCGCCGACGGAGAAAAACAGGCAAAGCAGGAAAGTGCGGCAAGTTGACCGGGAGAACCTGCCGTATTGCGTAAACGGGCCTCCAAGGGCAAAGCGCCCTCGGAGGCCCGTCTTTTTCCTGTCTGTGGCTGGTTCTGTGGTCAAAGGCAAGAGCCAAAATCCAAACCGCCCAAAATAGTTGCAAAAAGCAAACAAAACACCCGCTTTTCACGTGAAAAGCGGGTGTTTTGTGGAGCTGCTGGGCGGATTCGAACCGCCGACCTCATCCTTACCAATGGTGAGGTATTTTTTTGTTTTTTCACTCAAAAAAGGTTCTTATAACTTACTACTAAAGCTCATTTTCTTTCAATATCGTTCCTGCTTTGCCGAAACCGTTTGTGGTTTTAGTAGGCAAATAGTAGTCACCATCTTCTAGGATAGTCCTGCGAACAAATCAGTGATTCCCTCACTTACTGAGGACAGATCGCATTGTTCTCTCTCCCCCTAACAAAAGCTTCGCTCTCTCCTGGATCTGCTTCTCAATCATCTGTAAACGATTAGGAGGCAAGTTATACCGACTGTGCTTTTGAAATCTGAACGTCAGCAGGTGCCGCACCTGTGTCCGGTTCTCTTGAGACATTACTTCACGGGCCGTTCCAATGAAATCATCATATACACTGGGAACAAGGGTCGTAATATAATCTCTCAATACGTCCTCGTCCTCCCAGCAATCCTTTCCCGCAAAATTGAACAGGGAATTACCGTGGTCGAAAAGTGGAGCCGGAGATACGATCTTGTTTGTCCTATTTTCAATCAACAGGCCAAAGTTTCCGAAATGACGATCCACATTACAGATCACGGCGTCGAATACCATCATTTCATGAAGTTCTCTCAGGAACTCCGGGCCGAGGCTCTCATAATACCTAGCAACTGCCGGCATGCCGCCTTTCGTGACAAGCCTTCCCACAGGAAGGAAAGATGTCTCCACACTGGTAAACAATTCACACGTAGAACAAAGGATACCTTTCCATTGGGACAGCCCATACGGGACATGATGGATTCCCATTGCACGTGCTACCTGAGCGGCATAGTATTCTGAGTACGGCTCAAAACCCGCATTGGATGCTCCTTCCGTACCGCCCTTGTAAAGGTACACTTTGCCTTTGATCCTACGCCAGCATTTTGGAAGCATCCCGTTGGTGGTGAATTCCGGGCTGGATCGTAAGGAAGAACGGGGGCTGCTTCCGTACCCGGTAAACGCCAGAGATGCCAGAACATTGCTGAAAGGATTTTCATAGAGGTTGGATTCTGCAAATGTGGCAGTATCGTCTTCATGGACCACCCAATAGCAGTCATTCAGAGATAGCCCTTTGCAGACGTCGATAATGCTCATGGGACGGTTGAGATTCAGTCCGCACTTTGCCAACAGATTGTGGACGTAAGCGCGGTTTTTGGGAATTGTTCGCCGAAGCAGCCACCGCCGTAAGCTCTCAGGCGTTTCTTCCAGGTCCAGCGGCAATAGATTTTTTTTGCTCTCATCGCGCCAGAGGATCTCAATCTCCGGGTCGCTGGTGTCTGTAGTAGCAGAGAATTTCAGAAGAGGCATATCATATTGCTTCAACACATAATTCATGAAATTCCCCCTAAATCATTTTTACAAAAACATACCATAGTGCCTGAAAATAATCAACTGCGGATATGCCATTGGCTTTTTCATCTTCCGCCGAAAATTATTCAACGCCCTTATATCCATTCTTCTCTGCGTGGCCCAAAAGATACAAAAATGCAAAAGCAGGAATACGGAGAAGCTTTTTTCCATTAGGTGCGTTGTGCTCTCCAAAATCCGTAGCACGTTTTGTGATGATAATAGCGGACGCTGCCTTGTCGCAATGCTCAACGATTGCATCGTCATCTGAAATAGGAGCCTCTTCCCGGTATTTGACTTCAATCAGAATATTATCAATATTGGGATAATCTACGACGATGTCAATTTCCTTTCCTTTTTTCCCTCCGCGGTAATAACCTACTCGCGTGGCTTTCTGATAGTAAAAGGCTTTCACATGTTTATATACGGATGTCTCGACCATCTTCCCCATTTCTATTGGGTTTGTCAATACATCGCTGTCCATCAATACCGCGTTGCGAATGGCCGCATCCGCAATATAGATCTTAGGCCGGGCCTTTAAGATCTTTTTCCCATCCAGATCCACGGGGTAGCTTAAATAAATCAGATTCGCACTTTCCAAATATTCAATATAGTTTTGAACCGTTTGACGGCTGACCCCGTTCAGCTCTTTCGCTATGGTATCAATCGTTATGATCTCTGACGAGACATTACACAAATAGAGGAAAATGCGCTCCAACTCAGTTATATTTCGAATATTGTATAGGGCTGGCAAGTCACGCTTCAGCACTTTATCTACAACGTCCTCCCGCATGACCTGCTCAGCCAGTATATCGTCATTCGCAAGTGCCAGTTCAGGAAAGCCCCCTATTTGGAGATATCTTATGAAATGATTTTGTACGGCAGACAGCTTATTCATAATCTGCCCACGCTGTTGCTGCGTCATCTTTAGAATTGAGGTTGGCTTTATGGTTTTATCCAACTGGATATCATTCAAGCCTATTAAAGAACAATATTCGTAAAACGATAACGTCGGGACTTGTATCACTGTCCAGCGCCCGGCACCGCTTTCTGTACTTCCCCGAACCAACGCAGGGCTGGCGGAACCAGTCGCTACAACTTTGGTATCCGGCTGGGTATCGTAAATGGTTTTTAACCACATCGCCCAATCCGTTGCATACTGGACTTCATCAAAAAAGTAATACACATCCTGCTCAGCATAGATATTTTCATGATAGCACTCTAAAACTTCGTTCAGCCCCGCCAGTTTCAACATAGGATGATCCAAAGAAACAAATACAATTTTCTGGGGAGGCATTCCCTTTTGAAGCAGCGTATGGATCAGCTGGTATTCTATGGTTGTCTTGCCTACACGCCGGGTTCCTGTTAAAACTACTGTCCTGCGGATATTGGTATTTTCCAACCGGCTGATCGCTTCATAATAGGCAAATCGTTTATAATCCCGCAAAAAAGCAGGATTCACGGCTCCATTCACCCACCAGGGATTGAAACTCCGCAGGACCTTGAGAATTCCCTCTTTCGTTGTTATTGCCACAGTATCGCCTCCCTCCAAATAATTGTATCTGTACTTTACACTTTTGTCAATATAAATGCAAAGTATAGATTGCATTATTTCCGAGATTTTGCTATGTATGAATTACATTTTACTGTTGACTATCCAGAAAATCTGACAAGGCTTCCAGGGTGACACGATACTCGCGTCCTACCTTTACGGCTGCTAACTCTCCATTCTGAATCATCTTCCTCACCTGCTGCCGGGTCGTCTTGAGGTATCTTGCAACTTCTTTGACCGTCAGTAGTTCCATCATGCCCACGGGTCATCATCCTCTACTCTCTTCTTCGATCTTCCCTCATGATAAAGCAGATTATGTAGCTTCCTCACATCATATTTCACCAAGCCCCATTCTCCAATCTCGTTGCGACGCAGCTGGATGTCATATTCCATGCATTTATTCCTCAGTTCATCTTTACTCATTTCAAAGAGCTTGCACACATCTTTGATTGCATAAAACTCTCTCAGTTCATTGTAATCAACATATGGGACAGCCATATCAATTTCTCCTTTTAGAATGAATTAGGTTTTCAGATGTATCCTGGTGCTATCTCACGCCATTTCGCATCACCTTATATTCATGTTTGTTAAATCACTCTAAAAACATGCTCACAAACACATGTAAATCAATCAACTAGGACTGCATTTCACCGATATTTGACAAAGGAACTCATTTGAGAAAAGATGATAAATCCGGAAGCCTTGAAAGAGAGTCGGTATTTGGCAGTGTAATGGGACTGACGCCGAGTTTTTCAAATTTGTTGAAAATCCGCCTGCATTGTCCGGAATTCAAGCTGTATGTTTCCTGCAACGCTTTGACTGCGGCTGACAGATCCCTGCAATCGCTGGTTTTCCTCAGCAGATATATCATTCGTTTCTGCATCTCTTCCCGTTTTATAGCCGCTACTTTCTCCACGGCCTCCTGATAATGCAGATGTTCTCCGTGAACCAGTAGTGTCCTTTTCAAATACCATTTCAAAATCTTCGGTGCTTTGTTTCCCAGCTGTTGAATGATGTGCCGGTTGTCCAGCTCTTTGATATCTCCGCCCAGCCATTTTTTCATCCCCTTACGCCGCAACTGGGCTTCGATCCGCAGGACCGATTTTCCAATCAGCATATGAGGAAAGTGGTTGGTCATCCGCAGCTGCGCCGTCTTGTTATAGGCAAAAAAGGCACAGGATCGGCAGCTCTGCTTGTAGCTGTTCTGGTTCGCCTCTTTGGCGTCCTTTGCTTTCATGGAACCCTTGTTGAAGAATTCCAGTTGATAGTGCGGAAGCAGCTGCCCCTTTTTGAGAATCCGCAAATAGGCATTCACCGGAGCGGGATCTCGAAAGATCATGTTCATGGTCACATCGACACGATAGAGCTTCATACCGTCCAGGGAGCAAGGGATGCCAACTTGCTCCAAAATCCCATTTGCCCTTCTTTCCAGCTCCCGATAAGTCTTCTGCCTCGGATTATACAGCGCACTTCGATCTGGATCTCCCAGCAGGAGCATCGGATGTACTGTGATCATCAGTCCCCAAACAGATTGCTTTTTCTGGAATACGTAAATTTTGATTCCCCGATCCGCAAAGGCTTCACTGCGATATTCATAGCTCTCTGTCCAGTAATCGTTCTCTTGATAAAACCCCTTATACGATTTCAAGCGCGTGATGACATGCTCCTTTTGATGATAAGAAAGCGGAAAGTAGAAGCTGAATGTATCAATCCCCAAAATGATTTGCGGCTTTTCCATTTCACTCACCTTGCTTTCTGGCAGTTCGTGCAATAACGGCAGTTTTTTCTGGGGGAATCCCCCAGAAAACCCAGCATCATTTTTACCAAGCAGCGATGCTTTTCGTCACAAAGCTCCTTCATCTGATTCAGCCGTTCCACGGCACGCTTTCTCGCTTCCTTGTTCGTGATTTGACACAGAAGCCCATAGTTCCGGTGAAAGTCTGTAGGATCATACAGCAGAATACTGCGGGAGTGCTGTCCATCCCGTCCGCCCCGTCCTGCCTGCTGGTAATATTCCTCCAGAGATTTCGGCAGATCGAAGTGGATGACCAGATCGACATTCCGGATGTCAACTCCCATGCTCAAAGCAGTTGTCGCCACGATCACATGCTTTTTCCCTGCGAGAATGGCCTTTTCCGCTTTTTTCTCCCGGCTGTGGTATACGACAACATCACCGGGATAGAGAGCTTTCAGATCTTCTGCAACTGCTTCCGCTCCTGCTTTTGTTGCGCAGAAGATGAGGGTCGTATTGGCATGGTATTTCTTCAACAACTTCTGCAGCTTCCGGCGCTTCTCTTTGCGAGATTCCACAGGTTTTATCAAAAACGTCAGATTACTGCGATATAAACTGTAAGCAAAGCATTTAGGCTCCGATCTCATGGAAAGAAGAGCCATGATGTGTTCACGATCTTGCGGAGCAGCGGTTGCCGTGACAGCAACAACCGGGTGTTTCGGCAGGGAATCAACGAATGCGCCAATATGAAGATAGTCTTCCCGGAAAGTGCTCCCCCATGAGATAACGCAGTGACATTCATCTACTACCACCATGCCAATAGAAATATCCTGAATCGCCATCTGAAATGGGAGCCTGCACAGCCTCTCTGGCGACACAAAGAGGATATGGATCTCCCCGCTCTGCACGCAGTCCAAGATATCAGACTGCTCTTTTTCTGTCTGCATGTGATCCAGATAGGCCGCCGCGATCTGATGTTTTCGAAGATATTTTACCTGGTCGTGCATGAGGGCAAGTAGTGGCTCTACCACAATAGTCAGCTTATCCGATTGGATGATTGCCGGGATCAGATAGAGAATACTTTTCCCGAAAGAGGTGGGGGCAATCACCATTGTATCATGACCATTCAGGATAGATGAGATGGCTTGTCCTTGCTTAGGTCTCAATTTCTTAATGTCCAACTGCTTCATTGCCTCTTTGACAGATTTTGAATACTTCATGATAGAAAACCTCCCTGCAGATTCTTTATATCTTTGTTAGAAGGCAATCATTTTATAATGGCCTTGTGGTGATCATTTCAATGAATTCACTCAATTTTACAAACAAAGTTATAAATGCGGGTAAAGGGGCAAAAGGAATATGTTTAAGTGAGAAAACGGTTGGATTATGTGAAAGAAAACGAAGAAAAAGGACTACAAATTAGGTCAAGAAAAGCAGGGTGATTCTTTAATCCCAGGTTATCGCGGAAATCCGGTTTGTAGAATACGCCAGCCATATATTATATTTGTGAAAGAGGCGCCGGGGAATTTCTCCGGTGCCTCTGTTATTTTGTAACAGGAGGTTATGCCCATGCAGCAAGACATCCCACATGTGCCATCAGTGGACAGATGCACTTCAGTCATCCTAGCAGGCAAATGATCACCTACATCAGAAACCGGAGGAATTTATGAGAAACAGAAAAATCAAGATCCCGCAATATCTGGTCAGGGGCAAGCGCCGAGACTTCCATGTGCTGGTATTTCCAAGGCTGAAACATACCTGGGCCTATTACGATAGTGACAGTGAGCATTACGCAATCGATGCTGATATCGTAGGCTGTAAATGGCTCCGATTCGCAATGGCCTCCCTGATTGCTGCCCCTGACAAGATCGTATATTTCCCAATCCGCACGAAAACCAGTTTCCATGGATACTATTTTCCCAACTACGATGCCGTTCTCACACGGTCAGAACTGCAGCTGCGGCGGAGCGAATGGGTCAGCCTTCGCCGTCAATTAACCCCGGATCATCAAATCAATCAATTTGTCCTGCGATACGAGCCGGACAAGCTCTGCGATTATGTAGAAAAATTTGATGTGGAACAGCAACGTTCTTACCGCAGGAAGCATTCCTCCCGCCAGGAAATTTACACACTTCTTGGAGACACGGTATTCATGCCCCTGATGAAAGACTCCTGCTATCTGTTCCATCAAGACATTCTGGACACCGCTTGGCAGAACGATGAAAACTACGGTTCGTCGATCAACTGGGATTTCGGCTGGTTCCTGCCGGACGGCGCTATCCACAATATGGCAGCTCACGAAACAAAAACTCAGCCATAGAGCAGTCCCGAAACTGACTTTCACCAAACAGAAATCGAAAAAAAATGGGGGATTGCATGGAATAGCGATTTCCGGTAGAATCCATACAATCCCGGTTCTTTAAGGAGGAACTTTCTTGATTACGATTCAAAATGCGCTGAACAGCGCCATTGTCTATAGCGATTCCATTGATCCCGCCGCAGAGGGACTGATCCGCGCTCTGTGTGGCAGCCCGCTCTCCAAGGGCAGCCAGATCCGTATTATGCCAGACGTTCATCCCGGCAAGGGCTGCGCCATCGGGACCACCATGACACTCACAGACAAGGTAGCGCCCGGTCTGGTTGGCACAGACATCGGCTGCGGCATGACCGTGTGGAAGGTCTCCGGGAAGCGGATGGAGCTGCAAAAGCTGGATAAGCTGATCCGGGATGCCATCCCTTCCGGGCGGGCAATCCGCACCAGACCCCACCGCTTTGCGGAGCGGGCAGAATTGGACCGCCTGCTCTGCCTCCGCCATATTCAAAAGGAAAAGGCCCTTTGCAGCATCGGCACCCTCGGAGGCGGAAACCATTTTATCGAACTGGATCGGAGTGAGGATGGCGCATATTGGCTGGTCATCCACTCCGGCAGCCGGCGTCTGGGCGCTGAAGTCGCGGCGTATTATCAGAAGGAGGCCTTTGCGGCCAGCCCGGATGGGACGCCGTTCGAGTTTGCCTATGCCACCAGGGCGCTGAAGGATGCCTATCTCCACGATATGAGAATCGCTCAGCAGTTTGCAGAGCTAAACCGTCAAGCCATTGCGTCCGATCTGGTCAAAGGTATGAAGCTGGATATGGAGGACTCATTCTCCACAGTTCACAATTACATTGATACGAGCCGTATGATCCTGCGCAAAGGCGCTGTCTCCGCGATGGCGGGAGAGCGTCTGATCATCCCCATGAACATGCGGGACGGCTGCTTGCTCTGCGCTGGGAAGGGAAATCCGGAATGGAATGAGTCAGCTCCCCACGGTGCAGGGCGGCTGCTGAACCGGGCGGAATCCAAGCAGTCCTTCACCCTCTCCCAGTTCAAAAAGGAGATGAAGGGCATCTACACGACTTCTGTGAGCCGCGACACCCTGGATGAAAGTCCGATGGCCTATAAGCCCATGGAGGCCATTCTCTCCCAAATCGGCCCGACGGTAGATGTGATAGAGCGCATCTGCCCCGTCTACAATTTCAAGGCCGGGGAGGAATGAGCGGTGATCTATCAAATCAGCTCCGGTCAGGGGCTTGCGGAGTGCGAGCTGGGGGTTGCCAAACTACTGGACTATCTTCAAACCCATTACGACATCACGCTGCTTGACGCCTCGCCCGGATATTATGCGGGGACTTTTCGCTCGGTCCGGTTTTACACAGAGGCAGATCTATCGGAATACATCGGTTCTGTCCTATGGATCTGCAGAAGTCCGTATCGTCCCGGCCACAGGCGGAAAAACTGGTTTCTGGACGTTCATCTCTGTGAAGCAGCCAGAATCTCTGCCTTTGATCCGGAGCAGGTGGTGTTCGACACCTTTCGGAGCGGCGGTAAGGGCGGTCAACATGTCAACAAAGTAGAGTCTGGCGTCCGGGCGATCTACGTTCCCACCGGGCAAGCGGTTGTCTGTACCGAGGAACGCAGCCAGTATGCCAATAAACAAAAAGCCCTCTCCCGACTTCAGGCTTTGGCCCAGAAATCCAATCTGGACCAGCAGGCCCAGCAGAAAAGCCAGAACTGGCGGCATCATACCCGCCTGGAACGAGGCAATGCCAAAGCGTGCTTTGAAGGGATGGAATTCCGACGAATCTAACTAGGCTATGGCCCGCAAAAATTCAATTGCCTTTGAAAATAATCAAAAATTCCAAAAAATATGAGGGCGGACAGTGGTTGTCCGCCCTCATTGCTATACTTGACTTATAGATCCTCTTCAAACATCAAAAATTTGTATGCCGGAACATCCAAAGTTTTCGAAATCTCAAAAAGTGTGTCCAAGGAAACCGCCTTGCTGATATTCGGAGCCTCCACATGCCCGATGAACGCCGGCGTCCGGTTTACCTTCTCCGCAAGTTCCTCTTGCGTATAGCCCCGGAGTTTCCGGTAGTAGGCGATCTTTAACCCGATCTGGCGGTACTTGTCGATATAATCAGCCTTCATAGATGCGATCCTCCTGTACTTTCTTATGGTACAGAATCGCGTCATCGATTGACATGATTTCAAAATTATATTATTATATCTGTAAAATATAGTATTATAAAATTTGACTTGTATGTCTTGAGCGCTATACGTGAATACGAGAAATAGAGAGGAATGGTAAATATGTCTGCTTCTCCCGAGAGTTTTCGCGGTCTGCTGGATGAGGCCAAAAAATGCTATGATCATGCTGTTCGCCTAACGCGAGAGAGAGATGATAATGGATTTATCCGTCTTGTCAGATCGGATGATATTGATTCTGCAGTCGAAGACCTTTCTAGAATGGAAGGCAAACTACGTACCAAACTGCGCGACCTGAAAAAAGATAGTAAACAAAGAGCAGCATACGAGGATCAATTAGAAAAAATCGTTAGCTTATTGTCTGATCTGAGGGAAAAACAACGTTGCAGAAATTGTAGAAAGTAGTGCTCGTAACATTTTCCGAATATTTACTTGCATCAGAGCTATGTATGTTGGCTCCAATGTTCTAGAGGGAACCCGCCAGGCCAAGATTCCCTCATACTAATAGTCTTGGCAATGGTACGTAAAAGGTATCAGCTAGTTGAAGTACCTTAACTGTGAAAATATGGTAGAAAGGAATTTATGATAATGCAGCCGAATTATTGCCCTTTCTGTGGTTCAAAGTTGGTTGAAAACGCTAAGTTTTGTTCGCAATGTGGAAGGCCAGTACAGTCTGCCAGTGAAAAAGACAACTCTAATTTGCCTCGGCAAGGCTCTGGCATTGAGGAAGTATCTTCTACAGAGTCTAACTCGCAGAAAGTAGACCCTATGCACACCATTAAGATTGGTAAATACGATTTACATGTTGCGGAGTCAATCATTGCTTATAACAAACTTCGGTCCCTCTTTGTTGATAATGCAGAGACTTGTCGGCATACCTTTGAGTCTTTTTATAATTCAAGCGTTACCAACTTTGAGACTCTATATGATAAAGCACTTCCAAAAATTCTCGAATTATCAGCAACAGCTGTTCGCTTCGCAACGTCTACGCTAGAAAAATATGGGTTATATGGCGTCACCCCAGAAGAGTTTCTCCAGCTTGCGAGGAACGACCTTCATTTAGAACAAGATCTTCAAGTATACGCCGATATAGCCACAGACCTCGTGAGTTTTGCAGAGCAGCTCAGCAGTTATCGAGCAAATAACCGTTCCGGAGGTCTTCAGTGGCAAGGTGGTGGATTTGGCCTGAGCGGAGCTATTAAAGGCACATTGATGGCA
>NZ_CALADU010000195.1 GCF_937890665.1 uncultured Subdoligranulum sp. | reverse complement strand
GCGCACTACGGTGAACATCTCCAAACAGGATGTCACCAACGGTAAAGAGTTACCCGGTGCAAAGCTGGAAATCCGCGATGCAGACGGCAAGCTGATTGAGGACTGGACCTCTGCCAAGACACCGCATACCGTGCGCGGTCTGGAGCTGGACAAGGAGTACACCCTTATTGAAAAGCGTGCTCCTGAAACCTATGCGGAAGCCGAAAACATTGTGTTTAAGCTCGTACAGGTTGGAAACGAGCAGGAAAACGAAGTCTATGTAAAGACCGGCGACACTTGGGAAAAGCTGGACGACACCACCGTAGTCATGCAGGACGCACCTGTATTGGATATTGACAAGGTGGACGCAGGCGGCACCTTGCTGCCCGACGCAACGCTGACCATCCGTGATGAAGATAAAAACGTCATCGACACATGGGTAACCGACTCCAATACGCATCATGTTCCGATTTCGGAAGATGGTATCCACCTTTCTGACGGGAAAACCGAGCATATCTACACCCTGACGGAAGATGCCGCGCCTGCCGGTTATGAGGTGGCAAGTTCTGTTCAGTTCAAAGTCGAGCTGGTAGACGAGACGGTCTGTTTGTATCTGCGCACAGATGAAAAGGCGGACTGGGAACGAGCCGATAAGCGTCTTATCACGATGGTCGATAAGGCTACCCCGCACCATGAGGATACGCCAGAACCTCCCCCTGCACCTACTCCGGCTCCCACACCTGCCCCATCGCCGGTGCAGACCCCCGCACCGACTTCCACCCCTGCGCCGCAGCTGACGATTCCCCAGACCGGAGACACGTTCCCGGTGGCCTTGCTGGTCGTTGTTGTGTTCGGTTCTATTGCTGCAATCGGTGTGCTGACCTACAAACGCCGCAAATCTGAAGCTGATACCGAGGAGGACGACCAGTGATATGATTTATACCTGCATCGCAGACGGAATCCGCAGTCCGCCTGCGTTTTTTCTTAAAAATAAATATAAGGAACCGATGAAAATGCAAAATGAAAACACAAAACGCGTATGGCTGTATGCGCGAATTCCCGGCAATGATGTTGAAACACTTCGCTGCATCCGTGAGTGTGCAGCGAAAGCACAGCAGGACAACTGCAAAATTGTCGGCACCAGCGCTGACGAAAGATATGGTTGGCTACCGTGAAATGATGCGGCTGGTCAAGGCCGGGGAAATTGACTGCATTTATATTTACCGTATGCGCCAGATCAGCGGCAAGGAACAACACCTATACCGCTTTTTCCAACAGGTCATGCAGCATGGCGTCAAGGTCGTAACGCTGGAATACAGTCTGCGCGACAGACTGCATGGGTACAGGTTGGAAATGAAAATTGAAAACTATGCAGCGCGGCATAAACTGTCCTTTCCATGGTGAGTTGCGAAAAATGTCGCAGACTAAGCCTGAAAAGTGCGGAAAAATGTCGCAAGAAGGGATGAACTATGATTGAAGAAACCGCAGTTCGCGTGGAAATCAGCGCTGTGCGGTTTGCCAGCCAGAGCATTTTTGATATACTCCGGCTGACCGTGCAGGCAATGAGCAGCCAAAATTATGGGCAGCAAAGTCTGAACACGCTCAACCGGCAGGAACGCCCGCTGGCATCGGTGGACGTGAATGAAAAAACGCTGCCCTACATCCGCAGGCAGCTAAAGCAATATTCCGTAGATTTCTCTGTCACAAAAGACCGAGACACCGGTCAGATGTATTTGTGGTTTAAGGGGCAGGATGTGGATCGTATTCAGACTGCGTTGGAAAACTGCATTGCAGAGCGCGGCAAAGAACGCCCAATTCCGGAACTGAGAGATGAACCAGTCCCGCCCTGTGCCGCCGCCGGAACATGGAGAACGCCTATGAACCAACCGAAAGGAAACCTGAAAATTTGGATACCCATTGCAGCGGTTTTATGCTTCTGGCTGGGTGACTGGATGGGTTACACATACGAACTCACCGAGGGAACTACTACGCACCGGCTGGCGGCTGCACTGAACCTGAACAGCCTACTGCTGCACCCGTTCAGGCTCTCGGCTGACGCCTTTTCGCTTGGCTGCGGTATTGCCGCAGCGCTCATGGCAGGGCTTATTTACCTTTGTGTGAAGTACAGCAGGCATCGCCTGATGCCCCAGAAAGAGTACGGCAGCGCCCGCTGGGGCGGCCCGGAAGATATTGCCCCTTTTCTGAATGAAAACCCGCAGAACAACCTGCCGCTCACGGCATCGGAAAGCCTGAGTCTTTCTCCGAAAATGAAAGTCACGGCAAACGATAACTATAACCGCAATAAGAACGTGATCGTGTTCGGCCCATCTGGTTCCGGTAAGAGTTACAGCGTTGCCGGCCCGCAGCTATTGCAGTTTAACAGTAACTATGTGCTCAGTGATCCGAAGGGAGAGTTGCTTCAGGAATATGGCAATGTCCTACTCTCTCAAGGATACAAAGTGAAAGTGTTCAACTTGAAAGACCGAGATAAATCCGACCATTATAACCTTTTCGCCTACATAAAAAATGAGGATGATATTCTGGTCGTCACCAAGAACCTTGTCAAAAACCTGAAAGAAGATCCCACTGCCAAGAGCACCGCCGACCCGATATGGGAGGAAGGCATGACGGCGCTGCTGGAAGCACTGATCGGTTATGTGTTCTACGAATTGGAGCCGGAAGAGCGGAACATGAACAGCGTTATGACGCTGCTCCTTATGCTGGAATCGCAGGGGGATGGTCCTAACAGCGTAAGCCAGCTGGACCTGCTGTTTGATGACCTGAGCATCAACAAGCCGAACTCCTTTGCTGCAAAGCAGTATAAGCTCTATAAGATGGCTCCCGGCAAGACCGCACAGAGCATCAATGTGTCGCTGGGGCTGCGTATGAGCGCGTTCAACATTCCGTCCATTGCCAATATCTGCGCGGACGATACGATTGACCTGCGGGAACTGGGCAGCGAGAAAAAAGTGGCGCTCTTTGTTGTTACGCCCGACACAACAACCGCCTACAATTTTTTGGCGGCAGTTATGTTCCAGCAGTGCTTTCAAATTCTGGTGGATATTGCAGACCATCGCCCGGATAAGTGCCTGCCACGGCATCTGCGGTTCCTCTTGGATGAATTTCCGAACATCGGTATGATACCGGATTTTCAAATCCTTATCAGTACGATTCGCAGCCGTGACATTGCCTGCACCCTGATTTACCAGTCATTGAACCAGCTGAAAAGCCAGTACAAAGATGACTGGGCGACCATCTATGAAAACTGCGATTCTATGATCGTTCTTGGCGCAGGCGGTAACCCGGAGAATCTGGAGTTCTTCTCCAAGGCCTTGGGCAAGGCAACCATTGAAGTCATGAACACATCGGAGAACAAAGGCAGTCAAGGCTCGTATACGAAGTCCTATCAGGCTCTTGGACGTGAGTTGATGACCCCAGAAGAAATCCGAACCATGCCCCGGAACTGGTGCCTGCTGATGATTTCCGGTGTGGCACCCTTTTATTCGCGCAAATACAATCTGAAAGATCATCCCAATTACCATTTGGTAGAAGCGGAAGGCGGTAAGCCTTTCGATTATGACAAGCGCGCAGAGCAGTCTTTTGCGGACTTTATCAGCAATGTAAAGGACGTAAAGACTGTAAAGCTCTGTGCCGAAAATAACAACTGAACGGAGAAATGAACAATGGAAATGGTATCTACGATTACGACTCTCATCTCGAATGTTGTCACCTTTGCCGGTGGCCTCCTGCTGCTGTTTGGTGCGGTAACGCTGGGCACCAACCTGAAAGACCATAACGGCCCCGGTATCAGCAGCGGTGCATGGGCAATGGCAGGCGGTGTGCTGATTATTGCGGTCGCCACCTACTTCGGCACGCTGACAGTCGGGTAAAGGAGGGCTGCGCTATTTTTGAAGATACAATACGCAGCCAGTTGGAGGGCATTTCTGCCACGGTCAACTCTATGGGGCAAAATTCCGGTTTGCTCAGCAGCCTGACTGACTGGAACAGCACCTTGGCGGGCTATGCTGACAGCATAAGCACCGGCGTAGTTATGCCGGTGGCGCTGACCCTGCTGGCGCTTTTTATGATTCTGGAGTTGTACAATGCCACCCAGCGTATTGCCATGAACGGCAGCAACAATGCTTTTACGATCCAGCAAATCGCACTGGTTATGCTGAAAATTGTTGTTTGCCGGTGGGCGGTGGTGCATACAACGGAAATTCTGAATGCACTCTTTGAAGTTGCGTCCACCGTGACGGTTGGCATATCCGGTTATGTTGGCAGTGGCGAAGTCAATACGTCCGTTGACATTGAAAATGCCATCGCCGCGCTGCCGGGCGGCATTGGCAACATGCCGGTGGCGTTGGAGTTGATGGTTGTTGGCTGGATGCTGCGCATTGTGAACATCGTGGTCAACACTATTGTGGCTGCGCGGTTTATAGAGTTGTATGTCTACAATGCGATGGCATCGCTGTCCATAGCCACACTCTGCTATCAGGAGCTGCACGGTATTGCGGTGAACTTCCTCAAATCCTACCTCGCGGTTGCC
>NZ_CALADU010000194.1 GCF_937890665.1 uncultured Subdoligranulum sp. | reverse complement strand
GTCCGGGCGGCCGTAGCGGTAGGCGGCTTCTATTTTTTCGTAGATCATAAGCGGGACACCTCCATGGGCGCAAAGTATTCGGCCAACTCGCGGGCCAGCGGCTCCGGCAGCGGCACCAGGCGGCTGCGTCGCCAGCCGACGATCAGCAGGCGGCCAAAGTACCAGGCCCCGCCGTAGAGGCGTGTGGGCATGGCCTGCCCAGCCAGGCAGGGAACGTAGGCCAGCGCCGCGGGCTGGGTGCTGAACGGCTTGATGCGCACCGCCCCACCCAGATAGGCGTCCAGTCCCTGGGCGGTGTCCGGAATGTTGCGGACCTCCGGCGGCTGGCCGGGGTCGATCAGGATTCCGCGCATTACTTCGCCTTCTTTCTTTTGGCATAGTAGTTTCGATTGTATTCGGCCACCTTCTCCCGGTTGGCCTCATACCAGGCCCGCTGCTGGGCAGCCACCTTCTCCCGGTTGGCCTCCCGGTAGGCCCGCTGCTGGGCGGCCACCTTCTCCCGGTTGGCCTCATACCAGGCCCGCTGCTGGGCGGCTTGTTTACTTTCCACAGCATGGCGGGCATCTGCATCCGTGTCTTTCGCCGCGGCCCATTCCTCCGCGCTCACGCCGTCCCAGGTGCAATCATCGTAGGGACACTGCTCACAGGTTGCGCAGGCTCCGCAAGGCGCTTTCATGTGGCCACCTCCTCGTCCAGCGCGAACCACGCGCCCAGCAGGGCGTTGAGAACCAGCACCCCGCCGACCAGCGCGGGAATGTTGAGGGCAGCCACCGCCGCCAGAATGTAGATGCCCAGCGTCACCGCCGCAGTCTTGACGGCGGCGCGCAGCAGCGGTAAAATAGGGGTGAGCAACTTCCAGTGCTCTGTTTTTTGGCCGTTCCGGTGTGCCAGCACCGGGGCGGCTGTCTTTTTTATAGTCATTATGATGCTCCTTTCAAGTCGGGTGTGGCTGCCCACCCCGGCGCCCCCAGGCGCTGCATGCACAGTTCCAGGGTGTAGTCATGGGCTGCCTTGGCCTGAGCATCCCGCCACCGCTGGCGGTCCGCCTCGGTCGGCGGCTGGATGATCGTCACCTCTCCCGTCTCGCGGGATATATCCAGAATCATGATGTGGGTCCTTTCCTCTTACTTTTTCAGTGCGGCAATTTCCGCCTTCGCCGCGGCCATATCGGTGCAGTCGCACCAAAACTCGCCGTTCAGATACACAACGTAAGGCTTTGCGCCGGATCGAACTTCGATCGGGGATCTCTGGATCACCTGTACTTCCATGTTCTTCATATAAATTTCTCCTTCTTGTTCTCCCTCCCGTCCCATGCTACAATGGGGATGGGAAGGGAGGTGATAAAATGAAGTACATATATGCAGTCGAGCCTGGTACCAATATGAAAATTTCAACTCCTGGCGTTACGGATTTCCAATCGATCAAAAAAGAAGTTCAAATGTTTCCTAATCGAGTAGAGAATCACTCCGTATACCCGAACGGGTTTGAAATCACAATGATTCAGTATGCTGATTCGATTGCTGTTGGGACTAACATGCCGCTGGAACCTGATGGCAACGGCGGATTCATTGCACCGACAGATAAATAGCGTCGTCTGTCTGGCAAATCTTTGTAGTTCCAAAGTCAACCGAATACACACCTTGAGAACGCTGCTTTTGAGCTTCCACCTCATTGGCAGCGTTTTCTGTGGTTACTTCTTCATCCATCCCGTTCACCCCCTTTGAAGTACAGACTATGGGATGGGTCAGGTGGTAGAATGAAGTTGGTTCTCACAGTGCTCGATGTCCATGATGGTCACCCCCAACAGTGCGGCCAACCCACCAGCCAAAGAAAGGTCAAGATGCTTCTGACGCTCTCCCGATTCGATCATCTGGTAATACTGACGGGTGATTCCAAGTTTGTCCGCCACATCTTGTTGCGATAGCCCCTTCCGATTGCGAAGCTCGACCAGATACTCCCTCAAGTTCCTCTCACCTCCTTGCTACATATCGTTGCCTTTAGTATAGGCCCAAAATCTCATTATGTCAACGTTTCGTTGCAATTTCGGCGGTTTATACAAATATTCCGCTACGATTTGTTGCTACTATTGCAAACGCAACAAATAGTTGCTATACTGGAAACAAAGGAGGCGCCTACTATGTTGAATTTGCTGAACGCGCGAAAAGCAATTCACAAAACGCAGCAGGAAGTTGCCGATTACCTCGGAATCTCCCGCCAGGCCTATAGCAACTATGAGGCGGGCAAGCGTGAACCTGATTTCGAGACGCTTTTGAAATTGGGGGAGTATTTTGGCTGCAGTGTGGATTATCTGTTGGGAAATAAAAAAGACCCTGCCCCTGCGGGCAAGGTTTCTGATGAAGATATCAAATTTGCGCTATTTGACGGTGCGCCGGTCACCGACGCCCAGTACGAGGAAGTGAAGCGATTTGCCAAATTTATCGCCGAGCATAACATCCGCCCCAAAGACGACTGATTTTTACCAAGTGGCCGAAGCTGCTGGGGTGCCGGTCATCCACATGCCACTGCCGGAAGTGCGTAGCTTGGCGCTGGCCGTCGGTAGTAGCGGCGTGGTCGGCCTGGACAACACCCATGCCATGACCCGTGCCGAGGAGCAAGCCCGCCTGGGCCACGAACTGGGGCACTGCCTGTATGGTGGCTTCTATACCCGTGGAACGTCTTACGATGTGGCCGAGCGCCACGAGGTGCGCGCCGACCGCTGGTACATAAAAAGAGCCATCCCCAGGCGCACGTTGTTTCGCTTGCTTCGTGAGGGGCGCGACGCCTGGGAGATCGCCGAACTGCTGAACACTACCGAGGAATACGTCCGCCGGGCGTACTACTATTATAAAGACGTATCAAAGATGGAGTGATACACATGAACCCGACGATTCGGTTTATTCTGACCCTGCTTTTGGGATGGACCGGCATTCAACGCTTTTTGGACCACAAAATCGGAACCGGCATTTTATACCTTTGCACATTTGGCCTATTTGGGATTGGATGGTTCGTTGATGTTTGCATAGCACTATTCCACCTTGTGACCTTTCACAAAACGACGCGCCCCTCCAAAAATGACCTTCCGGAAGATCATTCTTTACCTGCACCTGCCTACACTTCCCATACTTCTATTCCCAGTCCAAGTATTGAATCGGGGGCAGGCTGCAAAATCTTACGTAGTTCCTTTGTTTCGCCTACGGCCAAAAACCTGGAGGGTATCTGTTCTTACGTGGTACTCGATACCGAAACGACCGGCCTCGACCGCAAAAACGACAGAATCGTTGAGATTAGCTTGGCGCGTTATGAGAATGGTGTACAGACAGATCACTATGCTACGCTGGTCAATCCGCAAATCCCGATTCCTCCTGCAGCTTCACGTGTAAACCATATTACGGATACCGACGTTGCCACGGCCCCCACCTTTGCACAGATATGGCCGGATGTGTGCCGAATGGTGCAGGATGTACTTATCGTTGGTCACAACGTAACTTTTGATTTGGATATGATTGGCTACGCAATTCCAGATTCTGCAGCATCCTTAAATGTCCAGTATTTAGATACGCTTACACTTTCAAAAAAGGCTTTCCCTGGCCGGAGTACTTACAAGCTGGCCAATTTGGTTAAAGATCTTGGAATTTCCAGTACCCAAACACACAGAGCAGATGATGACGTTGTATTGACAGCACAACTATTTGAGCGTTGCCGTTTCGAAATCATGGATGCTTACCGTAAAGAACTCGAAGCCCGCCGGGCGGCACGTGAGCAGGCAAGGGCCGAAAAAGCTGCACGCTTTGGGTGGTCCCCTATGCTCAATAAAAATTTTGTTTTTACTGGCGATTTTCAGCAGAACCGGGAAAAACTCGAATCCTCTCTTGAGAAAATCGGCGCCAACTTGCGGGATAATGTCAATGGAAACACTGATTATCTCGTTAAGGGTTCGCTGACAAACCTTCCCGATTGGGCAGTAGAACGAAAATACAGCAAAGCCGTTACCTTGTCTCAAAACGGGAAAAAGGTCAAGATTATTGACGAATCTGAATATATATCCCTTTTGCAGCAGGTTCTGCAAATGGCGCCAACGCATCAATAAATACGATTAAAATAAAAACGCCCCGCCGGCGGCAACCGGCAGGGCGTTATAGATCAGCTTGCCCCATGTGGGAACAATACCGACCCGCAATCGTATTGTACCACCTCCGGGCAGGCTTTGACAAGTGTACCCCGGAGGTGTTTTTTATGACAGCAGATATTTTGGCCCGCTATTCCACCGATCACCAGAACCCGGTCACCATCGACGTGCAGGTGGCCGCCTGCAAAGCCTGGTGCAAGCAGCACGGCTACCAGGTCGGCCGCGTGTTCGCCGACGAAGCCGTCAGCGGCATGAAGGACACCCGCGCCGGGTATCAGGCTTGCATCCGGCACCTGTCCATGGGCGGCGCAGACCTTGTGGTGATCTACGACCAGAGCCGCATGTTCCGTGAGTTTACCGAGTGGTTCGAGTTCCGGCGGCTGGTGGCATCCTTCGGGGCGGGTGTGGCCTCGGTCACGCAGCCGCAGCTTGGCGGCGACCTGCAGGACCCCGCCGTGTTTATCGGTGAGGCCGCCACCGCCATGATGAACCACGCCCAGGTGCTGGTAACCCGGCAAAAGACCATCGAGGCGCTGCGCTACCGTGCCCGCAACGGAAAGACCACCGGCGGCCGCCCGGCGCTGGGGTACGATATCGGCCCGGACAAACACTATATTATAAATGAAGGGGAAGCCGAAACGGTGCGCCTGATCTATCGCATGGCTGCCGACGGCGAGGGGTACGGCCATATCGTGGATGAGCTGAACCGCCGGGGGCTGCACACCAAGCGGGGGAGAGCCTTTACCAAAAATTCGTTGTTGGAAATTCTGCGCAACGAAAAATACATCGGGGTGCTCACCTATGGCCGCGCCCAGAAAGGCGGCCGCGGCGGCTGGAACGCCCACACCAATCCCCGGCCGGACGCGATCCGCCTGGAGGGCGGCGTTCCGCCCATCGTGGAGCGGGATGTGTGGGAGATCGTCCAGCGCCGCCGGGAATCCCGCCGGGGCTGCGGCGGCCGGGCCAGCGCGAAGCAGACCTACCTGCTGACCGGCAAGGTCTACTGCGGCGCCTGCGGCGCGGCTATGGTGGTACACTCATCTAATGACGGCTCACTCTACCAGTATTATGAGTGCGGCGCCAAGCACCGCAGCCACACCTGCAGCATGCGTAACGTGCGGGTGGACGTGCTGGACCGGTCGGTGGCCCGTGCGGTCAAACAGGCGCTACAGGACGCCACCAACCGGGACGCTCTGATCGACACCGTGCAGCGCGCCGAGCGGGAGGCGGTCTCACTGGCCGACACCGTCACAGCCACCGCCACCGCGCGGCTGCAAGCCATCAACGAAAAAATAGAGCGCCTGACCGATGCCATCCTGGACGGCATGTACAGCCAAGCGTTGAAGCAAAAAATGATGAA
>NZ_CALADU010000193.1 GCF_937890665.1 uncultured Subdoligranulum sp. | reverse complement strand
CCGAGTACACCTACGACGCGCAGGTGCTGAAAAAGTGGTTTTTGGAACAACTGGCCAAACTGCCCAACGTGACGGTGCTCTACGGCCATAAGCCGGAGCGCATCCAGACGGTGGGGAAGGCGTGGCAGGTCACGGCAGGGGAGATCACCGCCGAAGCCCCCTATCTGCTCAACGCTACCTATGCGGGGGTAAACGACGTCCATGCCCTGTTGGGGCTGCCCCCCTTCCAGATCAAGTACGAAAAGTGCGAGATCATCCTCTGCACGGTGGATGAACGGCTGAAGCGCACCGGCATCACCGTGATGGACGGACCGTTTTTCAGTCTGATGCCCTTTGGTCAGACCGGGCTGCACAGCCTGACCAGCGTGACTTTTACTCCTCACGAGACCAGCTACGACAGTGTGGCGACCTTCCCCTGTCAGCAGCAGAGCGGCGGCCTGTGCGGGCCGGGCAACCTGTACAACTGCAACGAATGCCCGGCCAAACCCGCCAGTGCTTGGCCCTACATGAGCCGTCTGGCCCGGAAATACCTGAAAGAAGAATACGGCTTTGCCTACCACAGCAGCCTGTTCAGCATGAAGCCCATCCTGAAAGCCAGCGAGATCGATGACTCCCGGCCCACCGTGATCCGGGTGATGAAGGAAGAACCCAAGCTGGTCAGCGTGCTGTCCGGCAAGATCAATACCGTATACGATTTAGACGAGGTGCTGGAACTGTGAACACAAAAGAGAAAAACTTCGTTTCGGCGGTCGTCTATCTGCACAACGACGGTGCCCGGGCGGCAGAATTCTGCCGTGGGGTGGCCGCCCAGTTGGATGCCCACTTCGACCAGTACGAGCTGGTGGCGGTGGATGACGCCTGCACCGACGATACGGTGGAGCAGCTTCGCCGCTGGGGACGGGAACAGGCCGCACCGCTGACCATTCTGCATATGAGCCTCTACCATGGGCTGGAAAAGGCGATGAACGCCGGGCTGGATGCCGCCATCGGCGACTATGTCTACGAGTTCGACTCCACCCAGATGCCCTACCCGGCGGAGTGTATCTTTGCGGCGTACCAGACGGCGCTGCAGGGCAACGACATCGTGTCGGTCTGCCCCGATACGACCCGCCGCGGCAGTAAGCTGTTCTATAAGGTCTTTAACGCCTACTCTCACTCCCCCTATCAGCTTCGCACCGACGCTTTCCGGCTGGTGACTCGGCGGGCTATCAACCGGGTACACGCTTCCAGTGCCCATCTGCCCTACCGGAAGGCTGCCTATGCCGCTTCGGGACTCAAAATGGCAGACCTGAACTTTGCGGGCAGCATGACGGAAAAACAAGCGGGCCGGTTCAATCTGGCGATTGACAGCTTGGCGCTATACACCGACGCCGGGTTCAAGGTCAGCATGGGGGTCACCCTCTGTATGCTGGCACTGGCGCTGGCCGAACTGCTCTACACGCTGCTGATCTTCTTCACCGGCCATCCGGTAGCCGGGTGGACCACCACGATGTTCGTCATCACGGTGGGCTTTGCCGGTCTGTTCGCGGTACTTACCATCGTGGTCAAGTACCTGTCCTTACTGCTGGATCTGACCTTTACCCAGCAAAAATATCTTGTGGAAAGCATCGAAAAACTGCAAAAATGAAAACCATCCGCCTACAACTGAGCCGCCGCGCCTTCTGGCTGTGCCTTGCACTGCTGGTGTGTTTGCGTTGCGCGCTGGCCTCCTTTCAACAGGCATATATATGGGTGGGCGGGGCTCCGCTGGATGATGAACTGATGTTCCGCGCCGCCAATGCCATTTCGGCGGGCACCTGGCTGGGCCCCTATGATTACTTGACCCTCTCCAAAGCCATGTTTTTCCCGGTATGGCTGGCGCTGCTTCATGCCCTCCGCCTGCCATATTTAGTGAGCGGGGCTGCGCTGTGGTGCGCAGCATCGCTGTTGGCGGCTTTCGCCTTTTCGCCGCTGTGGCGTCGGGCGGAATCGGGCCGCAGCCGGGTCTATACGCTGGCCCTTTTTGCTCTGCTGGCCTATCTGCCCTCCAGTTGGGCGTCCTATACGCTGCGGGTTTATCGGGATAATATTTTCCCGGCGCTCTGCCTTGTGTTTTTTGCCGGTATGGCCGGTGCGGCCCTGCGGGCGGTGCTCTATCCGGCGGGGGAAAAACGGCTTTGGCCGTGGCTGCTGGCCGCCGGTCTGGGTTTGGCCTGCGGGTATCTGGACCGGGAGGATGCCGGTCTGTTTTTACTGCCCTTTGCCGTGGTGGCCACAGGCATTTTGCTGGTGGTGTTGGTGCGTGCCCGCCGTTGGCGCAGTTGTGCGGTTCAGGCGCTGCCCTACGCCATGCTGGCTGCCGCTGTGCTGACCTTCTGCGGCATCAACCAGCACTACTACGGCGTTTTTGCTCTTTCGGATTTCTCCGAGGGCTCCTTTGCCGCAGCTATGGGGGCAATGATGCGGGTAGATACCGACAGCGAGGAACCGTTGCTCTCGGTGCCTGCTGATGCCCGGGAAAAACTCTACGCGGCGATACCCGAACTGGAACCGCTGTCCTACTGGCTGGAAGAGGACGAACAGCTCCAGAACGATTTCCGGGACCCGAAACTGGATGATTACCGGGCGGGCAGCTTTTATTGGGCGATCCGCCGTGCTGCCCAGAAAGAGGGCATCTATGAAACGCCCCAGACCGCGGATGCCTATTGGCAGTCGGTGGCCGATGCCATCAATGCGGCCTGTGATGACGGCACGCTGCCCAGCCGCACCGGGGAACGAGCGGCCACCAGCCAGCCCATCACGCTGGACTATGTGGCGCCCACCTTGGCCGAGACGGTGCGGGGTGTTTTGCATGTGGTGACCTTTGCGGACTGCGCCCCCTACGAAACGGCGCGTTCCATCGGCACCGAGGAAGATGTGGCCCAGTGGTCGTCCTACCTGCACTGCGGCATCAACAACGCTGCCGAAGCCGGTAAGGACACCCCGTACTATAACCCCTACCAAAAATTGGCGTTTCACGGCATGGAAGCGATCACGTGGCTCTACCGTGCCCTGCTCTGGCTGGGCTTGCTGGCGGGGCTGGTCTGCCATCTGGCGGCACTGCCCCGGATGCTGCGCCGTCCCACAGCAGACCGGGTGGTGCCGTGGCTGCTGCTCTTCGGCATTTTGGGCATGGCGCTGCTGCGCTGTGCCATGATCGCCTTCGTGGAGGTTTCCAGCTTCGGCATCGGTACCAGCACGATGTATCTGGCCACGGTGCATCCCTTGTTTTTGCTCTATGCGTTTGTGTCGGTGGCGGCATTCGGCTGGCCCCGTAAGGGAAAGGAGAACGCTGCATGACCGATCTTCTCATCATTGGCGGCGGCGCTGCGGGCCTGATGGCGGCGGGAGCTGCCTGTGCCCGGGGGCTGCGGGTCACGGTGTTGGAACACAACCCCAAAGGCCCGGGGCAGAAACTGCTCATCACCGGCAAGGGACGGTGCAACGTTACCAGCGACAGCGATGTGCGGGAATTTTTGCCCTATGTGCGCCATAACGGGCGGTTTCTCTATTCCAGTTTGTATGCGTTCCCACCCTCGGCGGCGATGGAACTGTTTGAATCGCTGGGTGTACCCCTCAAGACCGAGCGGGGCCGCCGGGTGTTCCCTCAGAGCGACCGTGCCGCCGACGTGTTGGCTGCCTTGCGGGCCTATGCCCGGGATGCTGAATTTGTGCGGGGCAGCGCCAAAGCACTTTTGCTGGAGGACGGCGTTTGCCGGGGTGCGGTTACCGACCGAGGCCAGACGCTGCGGGCGTCGGCCACGCTGGTGGCCACCGGCGGTATCAGCTATCCGGTCACCGGCAGCGACGGCAGCGGTTATCGGCTGGCCCGGCAGGCAGGGCATACCATCGTGCCGCCCCAGCCCAGCCTGTGCAGTCTGGTCAGCCCCGATCCGGCCTGCCGCCGGATGATGGGGCTTTCCCTGCGCAACGTGCGGCTGACCTTACTATGCGACGACAAGCCGCTTTTCTCCGAACAGGGCGAAGCGCTCTTCACCCACTTTGGCTTGTCGGGGCCGCTGGTACTTTCCGCCAGCACCTATATCGAAGATCTGGCTCACCACGCATATGCCTGCGAGTTTGACCTAAAACCCGCGCTGGACGAAAAGACGCTGTATGACCGGTTGACCCGGGACTTCGCGGCGTTGGGCGGGCACAGCGCACAGGGGACATTGGAAAAGCTGCTGCCCCATTCCATGCGTCCTGTGGCGGTGGAAAAATGGGGGGTAGACCCCGCCACCCGGGCGGCGCAGATCACCCGGGAGCAAAAACAAGCGCTGGTGCAGCTTTGCAAACACTGGACGGTGCCCGTCACGGCGCTGGGCGACCGGGAACACGCGGTGGTCACCGCCGGTGGTGTGGATGTGCGGGAAGTAGACCCCAAGACGATGGCCAGCAAGTGCTGTCCGGGGCTTTACTTCGCCGGGGAAGTGCTAGATGTAGACGCCCGAACCGGCGGTTACAATCTGCAGATCGCTTGGTCTACCGCGCAGGCAGCGGCCCGAGCAGTAGCCGATCTTTAAAAGATTTCCTTGCAAGCGGTACGCCGCCAGCAAAACGCTATACAACAACGAGGTGTTATCCATGATTTCAGTAGCCATCGACGGTCCTTCCGGGGCCGGTAAGTCCAGCTTGGCCAAGCGTTTGGCGGCCGATCTGGGATATGTGTATGTGGACACCGGTGCCATGTACCGCAGCATTGGTCTGTATGCGGTGCGGCAGGGGGCGGACCTTCAGGATGCTGCCGCGGTGGCGGCGCTGCTGCCCCAGATCCAACTGGATATCCGGCTGGAGGATGGCACACAGCATGTCTACCTCAACGGGGAAGATGTGAGCGAAGCCATCCGGGCCGAGGAGATCGGCATGGCGGCGTCGGCGGTGTCGGCCCACCCGGCAGTGCGGGCTTTCCTGCTGGATACCCAGCGGGGGCTGGCTGCCAACCAGAATGTCCTGATGGATGGGCGGGACATCGGCACGGTCGTGCTGCCCCACGCCACCGTAAAGATCTTCCTGACGGCCAGCGCCGAGGCCCGGGCCCAGCGCCGCTGCAAGGAATTGCAGGACAAAGGCCAGCCTGCGGACTTTGCCACCGTTTTGGCGGACATCCGGCAGCGGGACGATCAGGACACCAACCGGGCGGTGGCACCGCTGCGTCAGGCGGAAGATGCCATCCGTGTCGATACCAGCGACATCGATTTTGACCAGAGTTTTGCGGTGCTCAAACGCACGATTCTGGAACACACCTAATTTTTGGAGGCGCACACATGCTGCTGTATTGGATCATTCTGCCCATCGTCTGGGTACTCGCGCGGCTCGTCTGGCGCATCGAAGTCATCGGTCTGGAAAATTATAAGGCCGTGCGGGATGGCCGCGCTTTTGTGATCGCGTCCAACCATATTGCCAATTTGGACCCTGTGTTCATTGCCATTGCTGTGATGGACTGGCGCCGCATGTGTGTGCTTGCCAAAGAGGAACTGTTCAAGAACCCTTTTATTGGCTGGTTTTTGCGCTGCATGGGGGCGGTTTCCATCGAGCGCGGCAAGGGCGACACCGTTACGCTGGAAAAGGTCACCAATGCCTGCCGCAAGGGCGTCGGGGTGTTGATTTTCCCTGAAGGGACCCGTACCAAGAACGGAAAGTTGGGCATCCTTAAAAGCGGAGCCTTTGTCATTGCGGCGTCGGCTGGGGCGGATATGCTGCCCTGCCGGATCATCTACAACACCAAGGACGGCAAGCTGCACCTCTTCTGCCGTATCCGGGTGGTGTTTGGCCCGGCGATCCCCGCCGCGGAACTGCAGATCACCGATGCTGGGCATAAAGTCACGGCGCTGCGTCATATGAAAAGCCGCTTGAAAGAAGCGCTGGAACTGCTGCTGGAACAGAACGCCTTTGACGTACAGCCTGCCCAGACCCAGTCTGTGCCGCCCGAAGCGGCGGTGCAAAATCCCCCTGCCGTTGCCGAAGGGAAACGGCAGCCCAACCCCTGACCTTTGCAAAAAGGAGCTAACCCTATGAAGGTAATTCGTGCCAAGACCGCCGGCTTTTGCTTCGGCGTTGACCGTGCTGTAAAGCTGACCTACGACCTGCTGGGCGAGGGACGGCGTGTGGCTACGCTGGGCCCGCTGATCCACAATCCGCAGGTGGTGGAAGATCTGGAACAGAAGGGCGCACTGACCTGCGACGCGGTAGAATCGGTGCCGGATGGATACGAAGTGATCATCCGCAGCCATGGCGTGCCCCGGGATGTGTATGAAAAAATAAACACACGCGGCCTGGCGTATCATGACGCTACCTGCCCGTTTGTTGCAAAAATCCATAAATTGGCCGCAGAAGCAGGCAAAAATGGTGCGCTTTTGTTGGTGGCGGGGGATGCGAACCACCCCGAAGTACAGGGAATTGTAGGCCATGCGACGGGTCCGGTGCGGGTTTTTGCCAACCAAGAAGAGCTGCAAAAATTGTTGCCTGAACTTTTGCAACAAGAATCCATTCATGTGGTGGCGCAGACCACCTTTCGGGTGGAAAGTTGGGAAAGCTGCAAAGCTTTTTTAAAAAAAGAGTGTACAAAAGCCGAAATTTTTGATACAATAT
>NZ_CALADU010000192.1 GCF_937890665.1 uncultured Subdoligranulum sp. | reverse complement strand
CACCGCGAAACCACTTTGTCAACACTTTTTTCAGATTTTTTGACAAATTTTTCGGGCGATTTTTGGTTAAACAGTATATCGTGGTTTTTTGCTTTTGGAACCGCAAGGGATAGCTTTTCCTGCCCTTGCAATTTCCCCTCTATTATAATAGTATTAGAGCAGAACAAGAAAAGAGGGATTCCCCATGCTTTTAGCCTTGAATATCGGCAACTCCAACATTACCTTCGGCAGTTACTCGCAGGACGGAAAACTGGTGTTTTCCTCCCGGTTGTTTGCCGACGTTGCCCTGAGCAGCGACGAGCTGGTCTATAAAATGGTAAACATGCTGGCGCTCTACGGTGCCGAACCGCAGGAAGTCACCGCGGTGATCTTTTCCAGCGTGGTGCCGGCGCTGACCCCCCGGATGCGGGAAGCCCTGCACAAGATGTGCGAGGCCCCGGTGATGGAGGTAGGCCCCGGGCTGAAAAGCGGCGTGCGGATCCGGATGGACAACCCCGCCCAGTTGGGGGGCGAGCTGCTCTGCGCGGTGGTAGGCGCCTTGCAGCGGCACACCCCGCCGGTGGTGGTAGCCAACTTCGACACGGCCATCTCGATGCTGGCGGTGGACGCCGAGGGGGCGTTGGTAGGCGGCGCCATCCTGCCGGGACCGCAGGTGTCGTTGGCATCGCTGGTCAAGAACACCGCCCAACTGCCCCAAGTGGAACTGGACGCCCGGCCCAAGCGGATGCTGGGTTCCAACACGGCGGACTGCCTGCACAGCGGGATGGTCCACGGCACGGCGGCCATGGTGGACGGCATGGTGGAGAACTTCCGCGCCGCCCTGCACGCCCCCGAAGCCCCGGTGGTGGCCACCGGCACGCTGCCCCGCAGCGTCTGGGCGGCCTGCCGCACGCAGGTGGATTACCGGGAAACGCTGGTGCTGGACGGCCTATACACCATCTGGCGGCGCAACGCCCGGCGCTGAACCGCCGGTTCGACGGGGGATGCTTTCCGGCAGGGCTTGCCGGGAAGCCTTTTTCGCCTCCCATTTACCTCGTAATAGAAAATCCGTGGTCTTATGGGACCACCTCAAAGGGCAGCCACGCTGTCTATACCTTATATAGTAGGGAGATCTGCGCTATGCGGTATCAGCAAATCAACGCTTTCCCCTCTGTCATCCTGCACGACTGTTCGATCCGCCGGGTCTTTACCCGTGAGAGAGATCTGGTGGTGGACTTGGACGACTTCGGCTTTTTTGTCAAGGTGCCCGAGCAGGACAACTATTTTCGCACCGGGCCGGCCCGGCTGATCTTTACCTGCTGCGACCCCGACGATCTGGAGATCAAGGAGGTACGCACCCATCACCTGACGGAAGACCAGTTTTTCGATTCGATGTACGATGTCTCCCCGCAGGAGGTTGCGCGGCGGGTCAACGAAGGGTCGGTGCACCTGACCTTTTTAGAGGAATACTACGCCTGCCGGTCGGCCTTTTTTGTGCTGTATGTGCAGGACGAAGACGAGAGCCGGTATTGTTTGCAGGTGAAGGTATCCTACCGCACCATCCGGTATGAGTGGAACGGGGTGGACCTGACCTCCCCGTTTTGAACAAGGTTCCATCGCTTTCCAAGGAAAGAGGAAAATCTTCCTCTTTCCTTTTTTTGTGAACTATGGTATACTGGCGGATGTATGTTTATTCCCCTTGGTATAGAAAGAGAAAGGTTTTTTACCATGCAGACGTTAAAAACCATAGATTGGAAGAAAGTTTTTCTGCGGAGCGTGCTGCCCTGCCTGCTGGCAGTAGCGGTAGCGTTCCTCTCCCGGTATCAGTTGGAGCTGTCCGACGGCGTGACGCCCAACTATCTGGCGGAGCAGTGGCCGGTCTACGCACCGCTGAACGCCATGACAGCCTTCTGCCTGACGCTGATCTTCTTTGCGGTGGCGGGGCGCTGGTGGCTGGCCACCGGCCTTTCGGGGGTGCTGTTCACCATCATTGCGCTGGTGAACTACTACACCCGGGACCTGCACGGTTCGGCGCTGATGCCCCAGGACATCCTGAATCTGGGCACCGCCGCCGAGGTCATGGGCAGCTACACCCTGAAGATCTCCCAGACGGTGGTGACCATCGCCCTCTGCGTGCTGCCGGTGCTGGCCATCAGCGCGGTACAGTGGTTCCTGACCCGGGGCGCGGCCAAGCGGGCCAGTTGGAAAGCCCGGGGCGTGCGGGTCGCGGTTTGTGCGGCGTGCATCTTCTGCGTGATGTTCTTCGGGTATTTCGGACCGAACCCCATCAAGCCGAAAGCCACCTACGGCTGGGCTTGGCAGGAGACCTACTACAAATACGGGTACTTAGCGGGCACGGTGGAGGCCACCGCCCTGATGGCCGACCCCATTGTGGAGCCGGAAAATTACAGCGACCAAGCGGCGCAGGATGCCGCGGGGCTGGTGACGGGGAAATATGCCACGGCGGAAAGCGCCGACTACCCCGACATCGTGCTGATCTTGTCGGAGAGTTTCTATGACTTTGACTTGGTGACCGACCTGCAGGCCGACACCGAGATCATGCCGGTGACCAAGAATCTGGAGAATGCGGTCTACGGCCACACGGTCAGCCCCCATGTGGGCGGCGGCACCAATTCCAGCGAGTACGAGATGCTGTCCAGCAATTCGCTGATGCTGATGCCCTCCATCACCCCCTTCAACTGGCTGAACCTTTACGGCGCCAACAGCATTGTCGGCTACACCAAGAGCTTGGGGTATGCCACGATGGCCGCCCACCCCTACACGAATTCCAACTATCGGCGGGATTCGGCGTGGCGGGCGCTGGGCTTTGACGAGACCCACTTTGAGGAAGATTTCCCCACCAAGGAATACTATGGCAACCGGCCCTACCAGACCGACTCGGCCACTTATAAGGATTTTGCCCAGTTGTACGAGGCCATGCCGGAGGACCAGCCCCGGTTTGCCTTCTTGGTATCCATCCAGAGCCACGGCGACTACGACATGAACGACGCCTCGCTGGACCTTGTCCATGCGGGCACCGACTACGGTGAGTACGACGAGCTGATGGACGAGTTCCTGAGCTGCATGAAGATGAGCGACGCCGCGGTGGCGGAACTGTGCGACTACTTCACGCAGGTGTACGAGGAGACGGGCCGCAAGGTAGTGGTAGCCTTTGCCGGCGACCACGCCCCCAGTTTTGTGGACCATGTGGCGGATAAGAGCATCGCGCCCCAGAACGAATTGCAGATCTTGGAGCGGAGCACCCCCTTCTTTATCTGGGCGAACTATCCGCTGGAGAATACCGACTTGGCGGTGAGCGACACCGACCCGCTGAACCGGATGGATATGGTGATGCTGGCGCCGACGATCGCCCAGCAGGCAGGCTTGCCGCTGAGCACCTTCTACCAGTACCTGCTGGAGATGAAGGACGTGACCCCGGTGGTGACCGGCGCCAACGATTACATGACCCCCGACGGCCACACCGCCGAGTTCGGCACCAACACGATGCTGGACCAGTGGGTGCACGGATACCTGAATCTGGAATACAACAACGTGGGCGCCCACGCCAAGCGGGACCAGTCCCTCTTCGACGCCCAGTAATTATTCTTTCTTTGCAAAGAAAGAACCAAAGAAACTCCAACCTTATGCACCGGGGATAGGCAACTGCCGCAAAACCTCCCCCCGCCTATACAAGGCAGCTACGGGACCCCCTTGCAGAGAAAGAACCAAAAAAATTCCAAAAAAACGCATGGTCTTAGGACCATGCGTTTTTTCTATAAAAGTTCTTTGCCTCGCTTTCTTTCAAGAAAGCGAGAACCTGCTCACAAAAACTCTTTCAGATACACCCCGGCGCTGCGGCTCATCTCCCGGGAGAAATCGCTCTCGTATTTCCGGTTGCAGAAGGCCTGCACGTAGCGGTCAAAGTCAAACTCCGGCAGGTCGGCGCCCCGCAGGGCAAAATCCTCCCGCAGTTCGGCCTCGGTGCGGTCGCGGTAGACGTTCTCGCAGACCACCGCCTCCTCCCGGAAGCGGGCCGGCTTTTTCCGGTCCTTCTGCTGCTGGGTGGGCCGTCCAAAGACCAGCATACAGGCCGGCACCACATGGGTGGGCAGATGCAGGGCTTCCCGCATGGCTTCGGCGTTTTCCAGCACGTCCCCGATATAACAGCTTCCGATGCCCAGACTTTCCGCCGCGGTAACGGCGTTCTGGGCGGCAATGCAGCTATCCGCCAGCGCCAGCAGCAGGTCGCCGGGACCGGGGTTGCGGGGTTCTTCCACCCCGGCCGCCCGGTAGGCCCGGGGCCAGCGGCGGCAGTCCGCCAAAAAGACCAGACAGAGGGGCGCCTTGGCAATGAAGGGCTGGTGGTCGCACAGGTCGGCCATCGTGGCTTTCAGGGCCGGGTCGGTGATGTCCAAAATGGTGTAAAGCTGCTGGTTGCCCGCCGTGGGCGCCTGAAAGGCAGCCTGCAAGATGGCTGCGCGCTCCTCGGCAGTCACCGGTTCGTCGGTGAACACTCGGACACTTTTGCGGGCAGATAACGCCCGAAGAATCTCATTTTCCATATTAGGCTCCTTTACGGCGGCGCAGAAAGCGCCCCAACAGTTTTTGCACCAGACTGTATACTTCCCGCACATTGATGGCGCAGACCACGGCGGTCAGGACCACCACGGGCAGCACCCAAGCGGTAAGGTTCATCAGACACCAGATCTCGGCCAGCACCAGCGCCAAGTTGACGGCCAGCCACGCGGGGTGGAAGTCGATGCGCAGCAGCCCCCGGGTGGAGTAGGCCCGCAGCAAAAAGACCAGCAGCAGGCTGAGGAAGCTGGCCGGGGTCACGCCCCAGGGTCCCCACAGCAGGATGAACGCGCCGTTGAGGAGTACGTTGAGCACCGCCCCCGCCAGCATGGTGACCAGCGACCCGGTGGACCGCTTGTAGACCACGTAGACGCTGTTGAGGAACTGGTTCAGACAGGTACACATCGAGCAGAGGGTCAGGAACGGCACGAAGGTCCAGCCGTCGTAGTATTCGGCTTTAAAGAGGTGCATCATGGGGCGGCAGAGCATGATGACCCCCGCCACGCAGCAGAACATGGCACAGGCATACACCCGGAAAATCTTGGAGAAGAAGGCTTCCCGGTCCTGTTCCTCGGTCACGGCGGAGAGCTGCCACGCCTCGTAGAAGATGCTGCCCATGATCGTGATGACCTGAGGCAGGAAGTACCCCGCCGACAGCAGGCCCACCCAGTAGTTGCCGCTGCGGCCCTGATATTCCTCGCACATCGCCTGCACAAAGAACATGTCGCTGGCGTTGATGATCCAGAAGCTGATGGCCGCCGGGATCATGGGCAGACAGTAGCGGAGCATATCCCGCCACAGTTTCCGGTCAAAGGCTTTGGGTTTGCAGTATTTCCAGCATCCGCCCACGAAAAAGACGAACACCATGGAGGTCAGGTCGGCGCAGGCGTTGGCCAGCAGGAAACCGGTGGCCCCCAGATGGAGCCAACTCAGGAAGATCAGATAGTAGGCCAGCAGCGCGCCGGTGGTGAGCACGCCGTCGATGGCCACCAACCGGTTGAGCATCCGGGCCCGGATAAACTGGGTACACAGGGTACGCAGACAACTGGCCAGCACACAAAGGTAGAGATAGGGCAGGTAGTCGGCGGCGTTGGGGATGAGCCGTACCAGCGGCATGGCCACCAGCAGGATGGCAAACCCGGCAAAGATGGTCAGCCCGCCGTTGACAAAGACACTGTCCTTGCGCACCGACTTATCCAGACCAAACCGGATGACCGCATAGGATACCCCCAAGCTGACCACCGGGATCAGCAGGTTGGTGGCCTGCTGCAGCAGGCTGGACACGCCCATCACGTCGGGGGAATCCAGCGCGTAGCTCAGGTAGGGCCGGATGAAAAAGCTCAGCAGTTTGGAGCTGAAGTTGGACAGCGCAAACAAAAGGGTATTGTTCACCAAGGTGGTGTACTTTTTCTGGGAAGAAGCCAAGGGCAAAACCTCCGTACAAAGAATGGGCGGATCACCGCAGCAGTTTGCGGCGCTGCCGGTAGTCGGGCAGGACCGCTTCCACCGCCGCCCAGAACGCCGGACTGTGGTCGGGGTGGGCAAAGTGGCAGAATTCATGTACCACAACATATTCCTGGGCAGCGCGGGGCGCCACACAGAGCCGCCGGCTGAAGGCCAGCGTGCCGGTTTTCAGGCTGCAGGACCCCCACCGGGTGTGCATATCCCGCACGGCGATGCGGGGAAAGGCCCCGCCGGGGCAGGTTGCTGCAAACTGAGGATAGTATGCCCGGCAAAGGTCGGTCATCTGCGCCAGTGCTTGGGCTTTGGGGGGCAGGGCGGCGTCGGCGGCTGCATCCCACCGGGCGTGGGCGGCAGCCCGGTCTTGGGCGGTGCGCACCCAGCCCGCCCGGGAGGCCACAAAGGCATCCACCACGGCGGCGGGCACCCGGGGGGCGGCGCTGGCCGCCACCGAGCCGTCGGCCCGGACCCGCAGGTTGATGTTGCGCACCCGCCGCCGGGTCAGGGTATAGCATACCCCGCCGGCAGCCCGCTGTTCGGTTTTGGGCGCAGCCACGGTCCTCCCCCACTTTCCTGCAAGATACGCCCCTATTGTACACGCATCGGGGACAAAGTGCAACCTTAGTTGTCCCGCATCTTCTGGATGTACTGCCGGGGGGTCTGGTTGTATTCCGCCTTGAAGGCCCGGTAAAAATTGGCGTAGTCCCCAAAGCCGCAGTACTGGCAGACTTCGTTGGGGGGCACGCCCCCCGCCAGCAGTTGTTTGGCGTTGAGCAGCCGCTTTTGCAGGATGTACCGGTGTACCGTGGTGCCCACCTGGGCATCGAACTTGCGCAGCAGGTGGTATTTGCTGATGAAGAATTTCTCGGCCAGTTGGTCCAGAGTCAGGGTCTCGCTGTAATGCTCGTTGATGTAGTGGAGCACCGCGTCCACCACCTGGTCGCTGCTGCCCGCCGGGCGGTTGTCGCCCCGTTCCTCGGCGGCGCGGTTCAGGCCGATCATCAGTTCCACCAACGCCCCTTGGGCCAACAGGTCGCTGCCGTATTCCTTGTTGGACTGCAACGCGCTGAGCCGCTCGATGATGGACCGCATCTGGGCGCCGGTGGTTCCGGGCAGCCGCAGCAGGTTGGTGTGGTTTTCCACGCTGGTGTCGAAGCACCGGGTCAAGCTGGTGCGGGGGGTGGACAGCCGGTCCAGATAGGACCGGGAGATCCACAAAACGAACCGCTCGTAGGCGTCGGCGTCGGTAGCGATGCGGGCCTGATGCAGTTCCAGCGGGCTGGTGACCATCCAGTCCCCGGGGCGCATGCGGTAGATCTGGTTTTCCACAATATACTCTACCCGGCCCCGCAGCAGCAGGTACACCTCGTAGAAATCGTGGTGATGCAGCTCCACCTCATTCATATAGGTAGAGCGGTAGCGGTAGATCTCGTAATCCGAGGCGATCATGGTCTGGCGGCGGGTATAGGGGTTGAAATTGGAACCTGCCATCTGATTTTCCCCCTTTTTCCGGCAAATACCGGTGTGCTTTTCTTTATAGTATACTTTACCGCAACTTTTACAATCTTTCAAGCAATCACGGCCATTTTCCTCATAAAAATTGCGCGGTATACTGAAGGTAACGCGGGCGGGGAAATCCGCCCACCACGCATCCAAAAAAAGGAGCAAACCGCTATGCAGATGAATGCCTCTTCCATCGTGAATCAGAAAGCCGAGTGGGAAAAGCTGGGCGTCAAGCTGCCCCAGTTCGACCACGCCGCCATGACTGCCGCCACCAAGGAACATCCCGTCTGGGTACACTTTGGCGCGGGCAACATTTTCCGTGGTTTTATTGCCGCCTTGCAGCAGGACCTGCTGAACAAAGGGTTGGCGGACCGCGGCATCATCGCAGCCGACACCTTCGACTACGACATCATCGACAAAATCTACACCCCCTACGACAACCTGACCATGATGGTCACCCTGAACCCGGACGGCACCACCAGCCGGGAGATCATCGGTTCTGTGGCCGAGGGTCTGCGGGCGGATTCTTCCGACGCGGCCATGATGGCCCGTTTTAAAGAGATCTTTACCGATCCCGGTTTGCAGATGATCTCCTTCACCATCACCGAGAAGGGCTATGCCCTCTACCGTCCCGACGGCAGCCTGATGCCGGTGGTACAGGCCGACATCGACGAAGGCCCCGCCCATGCCCGTCATGCCATGAGCATGGTAGCCGCCCTGCTGCTGGAGCGTTTCAACGCCGGCAAGTACCCGCTGGCCGTGGTGTCCATGGACAACTGCTCCCACAATGGTGAGAAGCTGCAGTCCAGCGTGATGACGGTGGCCAAGGCTTGGGCCGAGAAGGGCTATGTGGGTCAGGACTTCATCGACTACCTGAGCGACGAGAGCAAGATCGCCTTCCCGTGGTCGATGATCGACAAGATCACCCCTCGTCCCCACAAGATGGTGGAGGAATCCTTGGCCAAAGACGGCATCGAGGATATGACCCCCATCGTCACCAGCAAGAACACCTTCATTGCGGCCTTTGTCAACGCCGAGCGTCCCCAGTATCTGGTCGTGGAGGACAAGTTCCCCAACGGCCGTCCCGCGCTGGAGAAGGCGGGCGTCTACATGACCGACCGCGACACGGTGAACAAGACCGAGCGGATGAAGGTCACCACCTGCCTGAACCCGCTGCACACCGCCATGTCGGTGTACGGCTGCATGCTGGGCTACACCCTGATCTGCGACGAGATGAAGGACGCCGACATCGTAGCCCTCATCAAGCGGCTGGGCTATGTGGAAGGTCTGCCCGTGGTGGTCAACCCCGGCATTCTGGAGCCCAAGGCCTTCATTGACGAAGTGGTGGAGCAGCGCCTGCCCAACCCCTTCATGCCGGACGCGCCCCAGCGCATCGCCACCGACACCTCCCAGAAGGTGGGCATCCGCTTTGGCGAGACCATCAAGAGCTACCTTGCCGAGGGCCGCGACCTGAACACGCTGGTATCCATTCCGCTGGCCATCGCCGGCTGGCTGCGTTACCTGCTGGCCGTGGACGACAACGGCGCCGCCTTTGAGGTGTCCGCTGATCCCCTTAAGGATGACCTGCAGGCCAAGCTGGCGGGCATCGAAGTAGGCAAGCCCGAGACCTATCAGGGCCAGTTGAAAGCCATTTTGGCCAATGCGTCCATCTTCGGCACCGACCTGACCCAGACCGTGCTGGCCGACAAGATCGAAAGCTACTTTGTGGCCGAGCTGGCTGGCCCCGGCGCGGTGCGCAAGACTTTGCACGACGCTTTGAACGGCTAAGTCGCCGTTGCCTGTCCGCCGACCGCGACGGATTGAAAAATTCCGCATCACACTGTATCTTTTTAAAATTCACATACTAGGAGGTCTTTTATGTCCATGAAAATGGGTTGGCGCTGGTATGGTGAGGGCAACGACCCCATCACGCTGAGCGACATCAAGCAGATTCCCGGTGTTGAGAGCATTGTCTGGGCGCTGCACAGCAAGATGCCCGGCGAGATCTGGGAAGAGGATGAGATCAAAGCCGTAGTGGACCAGATCCATGCTGCCGGTTTCTCGGCGGAAGTGGTAGAGTCCGTCAACGTTCATGACGACATCAAGATCGGTCTGCCCACCCGGGACGCCCTGATCGAAAACTACAAGCAGTGCATCCGCAATCTGGCCAAGTACGGCGTCAAGATCATCTGCTACAACTTCATGCCGATCTTTGACTGGACCCGCACCGACCTGTTCCATCCGGTGGG
>NZ_CALADU010000191.1 GCF_937890665.1 uncultured Subdoligranulum sp. | reverse complement strand
CGGTCGAACGATATCCCTTTCCTCCAGATTCAGCCGCTCCGCAAACACCCGCACCAGCGTGGGGTTGAAGGTCAGCGGGCCTCCCTCAAAGATGATGGGGGCCGTCAGCTCCAGTCCCTGGGACAGGCCGCCGATGGTCTGCTTGGCGATGGCGTGGAAGGTGGAAAGCGCGATATCCGCCCGCTCCGCCCCCTGGATCAGCAAGGGCTGGATGTCTGTCTTGGCAAACACGCCGCAGCGGCCGGAGATGCTGTAAACGGTCTTCCCGCGGGCAGCCAGCTGCTCGAACTCGTCCGCCGGCACGTTCAGCAGCGCGGCGATCTCATCGATAAACGCGCCGGTGCCTCCGGCGCAGCTGCCGTTCATCCGCATGTCGGAGGTCTGGAGCTTTCCGCTGGCCTCGTCATAGCGGAAGAAGATCACCTTGGCATCCTGTCCGCCCAGTTCCACCGCGGTGCGGACCTCCGGATACAAGGCCCGGACTGCCGCCGCGTTGGCCACCACCTCCTGGACATAGCAGGCCCCCAGGGCGGCGGCAATGGGCCGTCCGCCGGACCCGCACACGCCGATACGGAACCGCATGCCGGGAAAGTGACCGGCCACCTCCTCCAGCAGCTGCCGGACGGTATCCGCCTGATGGGCGTTATGCCGCTGATAGCGGGTGAACAGTACGCTGTTGTCAGCCGGGTCCAGGGCCACTGCTTTGACGGTGGTGGACCCCACATCCACGCCGAGGCGCAGAATATCCGAATTGATATGTGCCATATACACTCCTTCTAGGGAAAACGCCCCAGACCCGTACGGCAGCCTGGAGGGCGCGCCGGCGGATCGGGGGCTGGTCTCCCACATCTCTGTTTATTCGAACTCATTATAGCACGTTTTTCTCACAGGCTCTTGTATATTTTTCGTAAAGAATTCGCCGTTTTAGCTATCTTTTTCCCCAAAAAAGTCCGCCATCTTCCCATCCATTTTCGTCAAAGCAGCATCCGCAGGCACACGTCCCCGCAATCGAATCGCATAGGCGAGCGGAGCCGTATTCTTTGCGGTCCGATTGCGGGGCAGAGCCTTTCCGCCGTGCGGATGGTTCCGCTGAAAAAGAAAAGCGGGCACAGGCGGAATCTAATCCCCTGCGCCCATGAATGCATTTAGACAAAAAAACAACCACATCTTTTCGATGTGGTTGTATTTTTGTCAGGCGGCTTCAATTCGGATATTTTCGCCTTGGAAGCCTTGCACCGCAACGGCTTTGAATTTTCCATAGAATTCAGAATGCGATTATTTCAAATTTTCTCTGACGCAATTCGAACCCCCGTCCGAATTCAACACAGGCATTATTCATCCAGCTTTTGAAACTCATCCAGCCGCAGTTCTCGTTTCAATTCTTCCTCTGTCGGCAGATAGGTAAAATACTTGGATGCGAAAATCTGGTGATTATCCTCTGGCAAAGTGTACTTCACAACAGCATCACTTTTATCGGCGCAGAGGACAATGCCAATCGGCGGTGTGTCCCCTTCGTTCATCAACTCACGAGTATAGTAGTTGACGTACATCTGCATCTGACCGAGATCCTGATGCGTAAGCTGACCCATCTTCAGATCGATTAGCACAAAGCACTTGAGGATATAATTGTAAAACACAAGGTCGATGAAAAAGTTCTGACCATCCAGCGTAAACTTTTTCTGTCGGGCTACGAAGGAGAAGCCTCGTCCCAGCTCCAGCAGGAAGTGTTGCAGGTGATCAATCAATGCCTGCTCCAATTCTCCCTCATACACATGCGTATCCGGTTGGATTTGCAGGAACTCCATTACATAGGGGTCTTTGATGATTTTTTCATATTCCGGTTTCGGCTCCGTTGTTTGTATCTCAGCAGCAACAAGTGATTTATCCTGGCTTGCCAAGATGCGCTGATAGTACATCGTGTGGATCTGCCGTTCAAGCTGCCGGACGCTCCATGCGGACTTCGCGCATTCTTCCGCATAGAAGGCTCTCTCTTTCTCATTGGGAATGCGCATCAGTAGTCGGTAGTGCGACCAGCTCAATTCAGGACACAGTGTGTCTCGAATTGGATATGCACAGTAGAACTGACGCATTTTTCGCAAATTTGACTCGTCAAATCCTTTCCCAAATTCCGCTGTCAGATGTGCGGACAGGTACTGCAGCAGCTTTTTGCCATATCCTGCGCGGTCATTTTCTCCGCAAGCTTTGTAAATCTGCTCGCCGATTTCCCAATAGGCCGTCACCATTGCGGAGTTTACTGCCACACTCAAACTGCGCTGTGCAGACACAATGGAATGGCGGATTGAATGATAGGTTTGCTCTGTTGTATAGTTCGTTTGAAGTTCGTTATCCATTCTGTTCACCTCGCACCTGCAATAATTCTCTCAGCAAGCCCTGACACCCCGCCAGCACATCTTGCCAAGTCGATTCGAAGTCTTCGGTGTACCACGGGTCGGCAACATCGTGGGGATGGTCGGTGTAGTCCATCAGGAGGTGCAGCTTGCCAGAGAAATCGCCGCCGCAGATGCGGTACATATCCCGGAGGTTGGCTCTGTCCATCCCGATCAGCAGGTCGTACTTCTCGTAATCGGCATTGGTGAGCTGCCGTGCTACGTGACCGTCGCAGGAGATCCCATGCTCCGCCAGCTTGCGCCGCGCCGGAGGATAGACCGGATTGCCGATCTCCTCCCGGCTGGTGGCTGCCGATTCGATATGGAACTGTGACGCCAGCCCAGCCTTCTTCACTAAGTCCTTCATCACGAACTCGGCCATGGGGCTGCGGCAGATATTGCCGTGACACACAAAGAGTATCTTCTTCATCGCTCTCGCTCTCCTGCGTTATTTCTTTTTCACCAGTATAGCAGGAAATCGCTTGCTCGTCGAGAGAAGAATACAGCCACGCCTGAGATTCTATGGCGGCCAGCAGTTTTACTTTCTTCCAGCCGAAGCGCAGCACGGCTCTGTTGTACCACGCCCGTTCTTCGCTGCTGCCGCATCTCTCTAAAATCGCCACATTCTGCGTCCAGCCGAGGTTCATTGCCAGCCGCATGATCTCAGGGGATGCTTCGTAGGCTGCGTAAAACGCCCGCATACGGCGCAAATTGCGGGGAGAAAAGCCCTCGGTTGCGGGATAGGCCGCTTGCAGATATTCCGATGCCGCGACAGCCGCGCCTTTTTCAGCTCTGCCGCTGACCACTCGACCGATCTCGCAGTACAATTCCATCTGCGGGAGCTGCGCCGCCATAAGCGCGTCCAGCGCGGCAAACATGGTAGTGTATCCCATGCCAACGCCCACGAATACGATCCGCTATATCGATAAGCCCGTCAGCAATCTCAGAGTCTCAGCCGGTACAGGCAGCTTCTTGGATGAGGACAACTTTGAGATGGTCAGCTTTCCGGAAAACGCGGTCCCGGCGGAAGCGGACTTTGGCGTTAGAGTATCCGGCAACAGTATGGAGCCGGTCTACCATGACGGGCAGATCGTCTGGGTGGAGCGGTGCGAGACGCTTTCGATAGGCCAGGTCGGTGTGTTCGTCTATGACGGTGAAGGCTATTTGAAATCCTATGGGGAGCGGGAGCCTGACGAGAGCGACCGTGACGCATTTACGGACAGCTACGGAAGGCTCCACATGCAGCCGGTTCTGATTTCGTATAACAAAGACTATTCTGATAGGATCATCAGCCCGGAACGAGGATTTCGAGTCATTGGGCGTGTGCTGTAAGAAACTTTGAAGATTAAAATGCTGAAAGGCGGGGATTTGATGAACACGATTGCAATAGTGAGAGAGTTGGCAGATGAGCGGAGTCTTACGTTTTTTAAGCTGTCTCAGATATGCGATGTATCTCATTCGACCCTGAAAAACAGCGAACGCCGCGGCGGACAATTATCTGTCGATACGATTGAGCGGATCTGCGATGGGTTGGGCATTACCATGTCGGAGTTCTTTGCGAGGAAGGGCGCATGATTCTCTTTTTGACTCTAATGGAACACCCCGCTGCCAAATCGGGCAGCGGGGTGTTTACATGTGATGTGGAATGATATGCTGGCGAAATATAACACAATTTTCTGTATGGCGGAGGTCGAGTACACTAAAATGAGGCATGGTATAAACTAAAGTTAAGAAGGTGCAAAATGGGAACGACATACGCATATATACGGGTATCTACCAAAGAGCAGCATGAAGACCGACAGAAGATTGCAATGCTGGAGTATGGTATATCTCCAGAACGTATAATTTTGGATCGGCAGTCCGGAAAGAATTTTATGCGTCCAGGTTATCAGGCGTTAGTAGAAAAGCTTCAGCCAGAAGATACCCTGGTCATCAAGAGCATTGACCGACTGGGCCGCAATTACAGCGATATTCTGGAACAGTGGCGGATTATTACAAAGGAGAAGCAGGCGGCCATCATCGTGTTGGATATGCCGCTTTTGTGCAGCAAAAGAGACCGAACCAATCTTACGGATACGCTGATTGCCGATATCGTTTTACAGCTTTTAAGCTATGTGGCAGAAACAGAACGAACCTTTATCCGTCAAAGACAAGCCGAGGGCATTGCCGCGGCCCGTGCCCGGGGACAGCGCTTTGGCAGACCCAAAATGCAGCGCCCGGCAGAGTTTGAGACTTTGAAGACTCATTATGAGCGAGGAGATATTTCCGCTCGAAAAGCAGCAGAGATTTTGGGAATCTCTCACACATCTTTTCTAAAATGGATAAAAAATTGACTGCTAAATCCAGAGCGTGGACAAAAAGGTACACTTCGGTTACCAGAATGGGGTTGCATTCCGTTTTCAACGATGATAAGATAGAAAAATAAAAAAGCCGCTGAATTCTGTGGCATTCAGTCGGCTTTTTCAGTTTGTCTAACATGGCTAAAATAGTGTACCTTTGTTTCCAAAATAATACATACACCATGTTTTACAGAAGTTGGATGCGGAAAAGGAGGAGGAAGAAAGTACGATGGAGTTGTTTGCCCATAATCAGGCGGCATATGAAGCGGCAGAAGCCATGCTGAAGAAAACCGGCAAGGCGGCCATTATCCACCCCACTGGAACGGGCAAGTCCTTTATCGCTTTTCGCCTCTGTGAGGCGCACCCTGATAAGACAGTGTGCTGGCTTTCGCCTTCTGCTTATATATTCCAGACGCAGAAGGAAAATCTGGCTGCTACAGGTGCAGCTGTTCCGGATAATATTCACTTTTTCACCTATGCCCGCCTGATGAATTTGACAGAGGCGGAAATGTTGGATATCCATCCTGATTATATTATTTTAGACGAATTTCATCGCTGCGGTGCGCAGATGTGGGGAGCGGGTGTACAGAGACTTTTAGGAAGTTTTCCCCTCACTCCAATACTTGGCTTGTCTGCTACCAGTATCCGATATTTGGATAATCAGCGGGATATGGCAGCAGAGCTGTTTGACGGATATATAGCCTCGGAACTTTCTCTGGGAGAAGCTATTGTCCGGGGTATTCTTCGCGCACCGCGATATGTATTGTCAGTTTATTCTTATCAAAAGAATCTGCTGACTTATGAGCGTAGAGTCAAAAGCGCTAAAAATGCAGCAGTGCGCGAAAAAGCCAAACAACAGCTGGAGACATTGCGCCGGGCACTTCAACAGGCGGACGGCCTCAGTGATATATTCGCCCGGCATATGTATCAGCGTGATGGAAAGTATATTGTTTTCTGCGCAAATGCGGAGCATATGCGCGAGATGCAGAGCAAGGCATCTGAGTGGTTTGCCAAGGTGGATCCCGACCCGCATGTTTATTCCGCGTACTCTGACGATCCGGAAACAAGTGAATCTTTTGCACAGTTCAAGCAGGATGAAAGTTCACATCTGAAGCTGCTGTTCTGCATTGATATGCTCAATGAAGGCGTTCATGTGAAGAACGTCAGCGGTGTCATTTTGCTGCGTCCAACTGTTTCACCTATTATTTACAAACAGCAGATCGGACGGGCTTTGGCGACAAATCAAAAGAGCGATGCGGTAATATTTGACATTGTAATGAACATTGAAAACTTGTGCAGCATCGGGGCTGTAGAGGAAGAAATGCGTCTGGCGATGACCTATTACCGTGCCCAGGGAAAAGAGCATCTGATCCGGCAGACATATTTTCGCATTATTGATGAGGTTCGGGATTGCCGGGAGCTGTTTACAGCTTTAAACGATACACTGACGGCTTCCTGGGATCTCATGTATCAAAAGGCACGAAATTACTACACAGTCCACGGGAACCTGGAGGTTTCCAAGCGATACCGGACGCAAGATGGATATCCGCTGGGACAGTGGCTGCAGACGCAGCGGCGGGTTCGTGCGGGTACGGTCTACGGCACCTTAAGCCAAGAGCGGATCGCCAGACTGGATAAAATCGGCATGATTTGGGATAACCGTAGGGATATTGCCTGGAAATGCCACTACCTTGCTGCACAGCAGTATTTTCAGCAGCATGGCAATCTAAAGGTTCCGGTTCGATATGAAACACCGGAGGGTATCCGTCTTGGCAGTTGGATATCCAATCTCCGAACATACCGAAAGAACCAGGCACAGCGTCACTATCTCACAGCGGAACGCATTGCCGCTTTAGATGCTATCGGTATGATCTGGGACGTCCCGGATCATCTGTGGCAGCAATACTATGGAGCATGTCTCCGCTACTTTCAGGAGCATGGAGATCTGGATGTCCCACTGTCTTTTACCACAGAACAGGGGCTTCGGTTAGGCACGTGGATACAGCAGATACGAAGTGCTTATCGAAATCCCGGAAAAAACGCGCCTTTGTCCCAAGAACAAATACAGGCGCTGGAAGTTCTTGGTATGACGTGGAAGAGAAAGTCAAATACGCAATGGGAACGCGGTTATGATGAAGCCTTTTCCTATTACAAGGCTTTTGGACACTTGAATGTACCAACGACCTATCAGACGCCAGATGGCTTTCATCTGGGACGGTGGATTTGCCGCCAGCGGGATCGCCAGGATATGCCGGCAGCGCAGCAAGAGAAGCTGGATCGTCTTGGCATGGTTTGGAAGAAGGAAGATCCTTGGAAAAAACGGCTTGCTCTGGCTGAGAGCTACTATCAGCAACATGGTAATCTGGACATCCCATCTGAATATGTGAAGCAGGGAATCTGGCTCGGTAAATGGATTGATGAGCAGCGTCAAATTTATCTTGGCAGACGTCAGGGTAAGTCACTAACAGATGAGCAGATCCAAGCATTGGAACGGATTGGAATGCAATGGAGCGGCAAACAGGAGCGCGTTTGGCAGGAACAGTACGCGCAGGCTTTGCAGTATTTTAAGGATCATGGTTCGCTATCTGTCCCGCCCAATTATATTGCTCCGAACGGAAAACGGCTGGGCGTATGGATTACAAAGCAGCAAGGTGCGAAGAAAAACAAGGAGCAATTGCGGCAGTTGGAGCAGATTGGGCTGTAGAAGTTCGGTAATCGACCAAAAAGCAGGAAGGTTTCATAGCTATGACTCTCCATAGAAAGCAGATCTTATTTCTCTGCGACGCAGTGATTTTTGCCTGTGCCGTGGGGGCTGCTGGCGTATTTCTTTTTTGATTACGCAGAAATCGGCGACAGTTCCACGGCGTTTGGAATTACCAGATGGACTTCTACCGGACGGAGGTCCTGCCCGCCATGGGCGCGGACAACGTGGACGCCTATCTCTCCGGCGTGCTGGAGCTGGGGGACGCCCTGGACGCCATGAATGCCGAGGGCCGGCTGGAAGAGGTGTCCCTCACCGAGGAGAACCAGACCTTCCTGAACCTGTGCCGCTCCGCCGTGGAGCAGGGCCTTTCCGGAACGGAGGCCTATACGGTGCTTTCCATGCTGGCCGGGTCCGCCGGAGAGGACGCCCAGTAAAACCTTGGATCCCATTTTTCGCGGTGCCGGCACCGCAGCCTTTCTGCCGGAAAGGCTGATCTCCCTTGAAGGGGGATGCCGTACCATTTCTGGAGGAGTATCATGAACCGATTCCGCAAGCAGCTGCTGTTCCTCTGCGACGCGCTGCTGTTTCTGCTGGCGGTAGCCGGATATAAGTTCATTACGGTGCTCCTGCCCTATACCGAGGTGGGAGCCAGAGGCAGTTTTCCGAAGAACGTGCTGCTGCTGTATGGGTGTACGGTCGTGGCCCAGCTTTTGTTCCGGACCTACGACAGCCTGTGGCGCTACGCCGAGAGCCGGGAGTACCTGGCCCTGCTGGGTGCGGCTATCTGCGGCTTTGGCGCCTATGAGATCTTCAGCCGGGCCTTGCTTCACGAGGCCATTTCCTTCGTCCTGCTGGCGGCCATCGCCAGCTTGTGGGTGCTGGAAATGCTGGCCGTCCGGTTCAGCTACCGGATGTACCGGACCTTCAGCATCCAGCGGGAGCAGCCGGGAGCGGTGCCGGTGGCCATCATCGGCGCTGGCTCCGCCGGGGTGCAGCTGCTGGATGAATTGCAGCACAATCCCAACAGCCGCTACCACGTCCAGTGCTTTTTTGACGACGATCCCGCCAAGGTCAATAAGCGCATCCGTGGTGTGCCTGTCAGCGGCTTGATCAGCTAGGCGTTGCCCCGGATGCGGGCCATGGATATTCACGAGGCCATTTTTGCCATCCCCTCCATGGACGAGCTGCACCGAAAGGAAATTCTGCGGCAGCTGGCGGACCGGAGCATCCGGGTGTCCACTTTGCCCAGCACATTGGAGCTGATCGAGCAAAAGCCCATCCGCCAGCAGCTGCGGGAGGTCCGCATTGAGGACCTCCTGGGCCGGGACGCCATCCAGCTGGACACCTCCGCGGTGGACGGCCTGCTTTCCGGCCGCACGGTGCTGGTGACGGGGGGCGGCGGGTCCATCGGCTCGGAGCTGTGCCGCCAGATCGTCAAGCACCGCCCCAAGCGGCTGGTAATTTTTGACATTTACGAAAACAACGCCTACGAGATCCAGCAGGAGCTGTTGTACCAGTACGGCAAAGACCTGCCCCTCAGCGTGGAGATCGGCTCCGTCCGGGACCCCCAGCGGCTGGATATGCTGTTCGACACCTACAAGCCGGAGGTGGTGTTCCACGCCGCCGCCCATAAGCATGTCCCCCTGATGGAGGTTAGCCCCCAAGAAGCCATCCGCAACAACGTGTTCGGGACCCTGAATACCGTCCGGGCGGCAGACGCCCACGGGGTACGGAAATTCATCCTCATCTCCACGGATAAGGCCGTGAATCCCACCTCCGTCATGGGGGCCAGCAAGCGGCTGTGCGAAATGGTGGTGCAGTCCATGGCGGGGTGCAGCCAAACCACCTTCGCCGCCGTGCGCTTCGGCAATGTGCTGGGTTCCAACGGCTCCGTGGTGCCGCTGTTCCGCCGCCAGATCGCGGCGGGAGGCCCCGTCACCGTGACGGACAAGCGTATCATCCGCTATTTCATGACCATCCCGGAGGCCGCCCAGCTGGTGCTGGAGGCGGGGGCCATGGCCAGGCAGAACGAGCTGTTCGTGCTGGACATGGGCCGTCCCGTGAAGATTTTGGAGCTGGCGGAGAACATGATCCGACTGTCCGGCTGCGCCCCGGCGAGAAGCTGTATGAGGAGCTGCTGGTGGCCAGCCGGGATCTGGAAAAGACCGGCAACGGCATGATCTTCGTGGAGCATCAGCCCCCGGTGACGCCGGAGGAGCTGGAGCGGAAGCTGACCCTGCTGCGGGACGCGCTGGATAGAACTATGCGGACGGAGGACATCTCCTGCATCCGGGAGGTGCTGCACCGGGTCGTTCCCACCTTCCATGAGCCGGAGG
>NZ_CALADU010000190.1 GCF_937890665.1 uncultured Subdoligranulum sp. | reverse complement strand
CCAAAAGAGATGTAATCTCTGCTTCTTCCAGTCCTCGAAACAGTTGTGTATTGGATAAATTCATATTTTCCACCTCTTGTTGTTATAACAACAGACTTTCATTTTATATTATAGTATACTAAATCCAGAAACGCAAGAGAAAGGATGAAGCAAACATGATTCGGAAAATTATTCAAATAAACGAAGAAAAGTGCAATGGATGTGGGGCCTGCGCCGAAGCCTGCCATGAAGGGGCTATCGGCATGGTAAACGGGAAGGCAAAGCTCCTGAGGGACGATTATTGCGATGGTCTGGGCGACTGCTTGCCCACCTGCCCCACCGGTGCGATTTCCTTTGTGGAACGGGAAGCTGCTGCCTATGACGAAAAGGCCGTGCAGGAAAATATGAGAAAAAAGAACGGAATGAATTCTCCTTCCGTTGGTGTTCATGCGGATTGCCCCGGCAGCCGAATGCAGCGAATCCAGCATTCACAGGAATCTGCTCTTTCTGACCCGATACAGGCTGAGTCACAGCTAACGCAGTGGCCCTGCCAAATTAAGCTGGTTCCAGTAGGTGCCCCCTATTTTGAAGGAGCCAAATTGCTGATTGCGGCAGATTGCAGCGCATATGCCTATGCCAGAATGCACGAGGATTTTATGCGCGGGAAGATTACGCTGATTGGCTGCCCCAAACTGGACAACGTGGATTACAGCGAAAAGTTGACGCAGATTATCCAAAACAACAATATCCAGAGCGTGACCATTGTGCGGATGGAAGTCCCCTGTTGCGGCGGACTGGAATCAGCCGCTAAAAAAGCATTGCAGGCAAGCGGAAAATTCATTCCCTGGCAAGTGGTCACCATCTCGATTGACGGAAAGATTCTTGAATAAGTACTGATTCAGATTCAACTTTTTCGGGAACATATCCCACAGAAAGCCGAAACTATATTGAAGGAGGAAGCTGTTATGAGCCAAAAAATGAAAAACATTGCACAGGCTGAGGTCTTGACGCTGAAAGAGCAGATCTCCTATCAGGAGGGGCAGGTGGTCAGCAAGACGCTGGCTCAAAATCCGGCAGTAAGTATTACCCTGTTCTCATTCGCAAAGGGCGAGGAAATCAGCACCCATGAATCGGGCGGCGACGCTTTCGTCACCTGCTTGGACGGCATAGGAAAAATCACTATCGACGGCACGGAACATCTGCTACACGAAGGGGAATCCATAGTCATGCCGGCCGGGCACCCTCACGCGGTATATGGACAGGAAGCGTTCAAAATGCTTTTGGTCGTTGTGTTCTAAGCGGGAAGCGGCCATATAAGAATTATAAAAATGTATCATTCTATTAGGGAGGTAAATATGGAACAAAAAATGTTTTGCTATCAGTGTCAGGAAACCGCCGGGTGCAAGGGTTGCACCATGTCCGGTGTATGCGGGAAGAAGCCTGATGTGGCAGCTATGCAGGATCTGCTGGTCTATGTCACAAAAGGGATTTCAGCTGTTACAACTGCACTGCGTCAGGAAGGGAAGCAGGTATCTGCGGAAATCAATCACTTGATCACCCTGAATCTGTTCACCACCATCACCAATGCAAATTTTGACAAGGAGAGCATTGAGGCAAGAATCCGTACCACACTGACTGAAAAAGATGTGCTGTTGGCGCAGATTGCCGATCCTTCTGGTCTGCCCGAAGCGGCAAAATGGAATGGCTCTGGCAATTGGGAAGAGAAAGCCGGAACTGTCGGTGTTCTTTCTACTGAAAACGAGAATATCCGTTCTCTACGAGAACTGATTACCTACGGTCTGAAGGGATTGTCCGCATACTCCAAACACGCAAACGTTCTACTGAAGGATGATGAGGAGGTCGATGCTTTCCTTCAGCGAGCACTGGCAGCTACACTGGATGACAATCTCAGCGTAAAAGAATTGATTGCCCTGACAATGGAAACCGGAAAACACGGCGTATCCGGTATGGCTCTGCTAGACAAGGCCAACACGGAAGCCTATGGAAATCCCGAAATTACGAAGGTAAATATTG
>NZ_CALADU010000189.1 GCF_937890665.1 uncultured Subdoligranulum sp. | reverse complement strand
CGTAATTTTGATCTTTGAAATCAAGGGCCAGGCACCTCACCTCCGTAAAGTTCTGCATCCAGAGCTGCCAGCCGCCGCCCGATAGCTTCCACCACGTTGACCGTCACGCCGTTTCCAGCCTGTTTATAGACCTGGTTATCACTCTGAATGGCCAACACCTTGTCGATGCGTTCATCCGTCCAGCCCTGCAAGCGCAGGCACTCCCGTGGGGTCAGGCGGCGGATTCGGCCATTGTGCAGCACTCCGGAAGCCTCTCTCTTATGTTTGCGAATCCCGCCATTCTGCTTTGCGGTCAGGCAGCGGGCGATCTCGGTAGTTTTGGGATCACGGTTCATGTCGATGAAGCAGAGAGTTCCCTGCGTTGATCCCGTGGTGAGGGTGTGGGCAATTTTGTGCCCTACCCGGCCGCGGCGGGTGTTGGTGCTGTAGTAGCTGATATCGATGCTGTCCCCTTCATAGGCCATCTTGTAGCCTTTTCGGGTCGCTTCTTTGATGGGCAATCCGACAGCATACAAACCGGTGCGTCCTCCAAATCCTCCCGCTTGTGCAGCCAGAGTACAGCTCACTCCATCGGGGGAATAGATTCGCTCGTCCTGGGGCCCTCGTCGGATTTGTGCAAGAGCATTTCCTGTTGTGTCGGTGAAAGGAAGTATTTTTCCTCTACATCGGTCATCAAGATATCCGACAAGATACACCCTGCGGCGGGACTGGGGGACGCCGAAATCTTTGCTGTTGAGCACCTGCCATTCCACGCCATACCCCAGTCGGTCCAGCGTATGGAGGATCGTCGCAAACGTCCGTCCGCCGTCATGAGAAAGCAAGCCGGGTACGTTATGAACAGAAATCAATTATGTATAGCACCTCCCTAAAAAGCAGTGAAACAGGATAAATCGTCCTGTTTCACTACGCATAATATTTTGGTTTTTAGCCAAGTGAGGACAGCCACTCAATCAACTCCGTATCCTGTTCCCAATGAGATGCCTTCGGAAGATCAAGATGGACTGTTGCTTTCTCCAAAGCAGCCCGCTTAGCCTCGTTGTCTGCTCTGGCGTAGACCTCAGTGGTAGAGATATCCGCATGCCCCAAATAATCTTTAATAAAAACAGGATTAACATTTGCCTGTACCATGTGCATGGCTTTTGTGTGGCGGAAAACGTGAGGAGAGATTTTGGTGGGCATTGCGGTATCGGTTTTCCGTGCCATATCTGCATACTTCTGGACAATGTACGTAATGCCTGAGCGGGTCAGTTTGCGCCTGCTTCCATTCCAAAACAGTGGCATATCTGGATTGCGACGCACATCAATATGGTTTTCAGCAAAGTAACTGCGCAGCAATTCGGCAGTCTGTTTCATAAGGGGCACAGTACGAATCTTCCCACCTTTTCCGTGCAGAGTAATTACTGCTGGAAAATCCAATCGCACATCCCGCAAACAAATATCCACAAGTTCACTAACACGGGCTGCAGTGTCATACAAAACAGTTAGCAGAACGAGATGCCTCCGTCCTTTAGCGGTAGAGGTGTCTGGCATGGATAACAGATGCTTCAATTTTTCTGGCGTTAAATACTGTGCCGGCGGAGCAGGAGATACCATGCTCGGAATATTGGAAATCAAAATGCATTGCTCCATATATGCCGGTTCTTCAGTCATAACATAATCAAAAAAAGCGTGGATAGCACAAAGGCGCTGGTTGTAGGTGGATGGAGAGGAACCTCTGGTATTTGTCAGCCACAGAAGAAAGTCCTCTATACACTTTTTGTCCAGCTTAGCCAGATTCAGTTTTGCAATATTGAAGCCTTTCTCGTCTCTACAAAAAAGCAGAAGGAGCTTGAACGTATCCCGGTAAGAACGGATGGTATTACTGCTCAGGTTTCTCTGGACAGGCAGGTAGTGTGTGAGGTACTGCGTCAAAAATCTGGAGAAGTCAGATGTTTTCATCGGACACCTCCATCTGAGGAATGAGCCCCCCAAATTGTGTTTCCAGTTTGGCAACAATATCCGGGTACATTTGTGCCGTCAATTGGAGATATTTTTGTGTGCCAGTCAGCCCGTTGTGTCCAAGATAGCGTGAGAGTACAGGCAAAGCAGCGGTAAGATCCTCACCTGAAAGCACCCAGTTGTTCAGGCAGTGTACTGCGAAGGTATGCCGGATATCATGGAGCCGTGGACCTTTTCCTGGTCCATTATAAGGAATCCCTGCCATTCTGAGAAGCTGACGGAATTGAGTTTGCAACCAACTGTTTCCGTATCTTCCGCCATTGCCACGAGGACTTGAGCTGGGAAAAATTAGTGAATCGGGAGATTCTGACGGGAACCTTTCCAGATATTGAGTCAGGGCCACCGAAACCGAATCGGAGAATGGCACCAAACGGTTTTTGTGAAATTTCGTGTCTAATATGGTAAACACATTTTCTTTGAGATCCACATCGCACATACGCAGATTCAGTAGTTCGGAGGTTCGCAATCCACAATTGAATAATATCCGGAACATAACAGGAAGCTGGTACTTTCGAGCAGGGTTCTGCTCCGTAAATGGTACATAATCTGCGACAATCAGCATTCGCTCAATTTCATCGTCCGTAAAAATATAGGCTCTAAAATTACGATTCTCTTTTGGAAGAGATTTTGAAGGGATTTTGTATGCTGTATATCCTTTGCGGATCGCAAAATCGAGGAATCCGTTAATTGCGCTAACATCTCTGAGGATGGTATTGGTTTGCACGTTCAATCTGTTTCCGATATGCTTTAGAACATATTCTTTTGTAAATGAGAGTACCCCGTCATCAGGCTCAGCGAAATTCCGGAGGAAGCGCTTGATACAGCCTTCATCCGTTTTCAAGCTAAATCCAAGAGCATGGCGTTCTGCCATATACTGCTCCAACAGCATTTTTGAAGTCATACCAATTTCCTCCGTTTCCCATAAGACAATGCACACTTACGAAGGGCTGGAAGGTCTACTTTGGTATATACTGAGGTCGTTTTTGGACTGTTATGTCCAAGAATATTGGAGATCGTCATAAGTGGTGTGCCATCCTGCAGAAGGCTGCTTGCCAGAGTATGGCGCAGCGAGTGAGCTGCTTTGCGCTTCTTTACTGTCATACCTGCATATTTTATATACCGCTTGAGGTTTCCAGAAATCGCTGCGCTGGACTGGAATTCTCCGTAAGGATGAATATGGCGGATAAACACATTATCGCATTCGGAATCCAGTCGCCCATTTTTCAGATAGTCAATGATGGCATCACCAATTACAGGGAGCAGGGGCAGTGTGTTGACCTTTTGCGTTTTTTGCTGTGTATAGGTGATCAGTTTTTGATGCCAGTCCAGATTTTTGAATTTCAATGCGCAGATGTCTCCTGCCCTCATGCCAAGCAGAATTGCCAGAAGAAGCATCGCATAATCCCTTTTTCCAATCGCATTGCTGCGGTCAATAACGGATAATAGCTGCTGCACTTCTTCTGGGGTCCATGTTTCAGGGATAGTTTCTTCAATGTAGATTTTTGGCCTTGGAACACTCGGAGATAAGTCATCGCCCGATATCCCGTTTTCGTGGAGATAGCGGAAAAAATCACGTAAAACGCTGCTGAATACATGGATGGTTGCACGATGGTAGCGGCACAGGGTGGTCATGAAGTCTGAAATTTCCGCAGCGGTCAAGTCTGAAAGTTCTATTCCGCGCCCATCCAGAAAACAGAAAAATTGCCGCATCTTTGTCCGCTTGACACGGATAGTCCCAGCAGAACTATTATTTCTGTGGCACCATGCAAGGTATTCGTCCAGTAAACCGACATATTGCTGTGGCATGGTGTAGTCATGATGGCTGTATCGCAGTGCATACCCGAATTGAAAAATGTCATCTAAAAAGCGAATGGAACAGCGTGTATCCAGTTGCTGCTTGGTCAGTTTTGCGGTGGGGTCACCGATATCCAAACCATAACGGTGTTGGAAGTATTGTGGTCCCGTTTCTGTGTCATAAGTGGCGATCTCGTTTTCTCTGCAATACGTGGAGAAGTTTCGGAACTCCTTGCCATGCCGACTGAGGGTTGACGATTTGAAGTCCAGACGGATCAACTCCATATTTGCCGCATCCATCAAGTCGATGATTGGAACTGTCTTTCTGCTGTGCATAGTTTGCCTCCTTTATATTGTGATGCTTACAGTATAAAGGAAAATTATGCACAGTGTTTTTCTAATTTTCTAAGAAGTCTCAACATTTTGGAAGGAGGTCTTTTCATAATTGCTTACAACTCATAACGTACCTTATGCACTTCAACGCATAAGGAACATTTTCAAACAGCAGATAGCGAGGTTTCCGGGCTTCAGCCAGTCGGGCCAACTCGAAGAAGAGAGTGCCGCGGGGATCTCCGAACC
>NZ_CALADU010000188.1 GCF_937890665.1 uncultured Subdoligranulum sp. | reverse complement strand
TTTTGTGGCAGGACTTTGACCTCCGCCTCTGCTTGGAACAGCCCTGCCATCAGCCATAATAACGTCACGAGCTGTAGCAGCAATACAACGGAAAATATTCTATGCCTCTGCAACCATCGCCATACTGCACATACTTTTCTTTTACTTCTCATTGATGATCCGCCTTTCGGGACAGCCACAGTTTATGACTGCAGGCCATATAATCCCGTATTATAAAGTTGATTATAGCATGCCCTGTTGCTACCTGCCGTTTACAGCGTTCCGCCCTGCTGGACCTGGCCCTTGAAATCGCCCGGCAGTTGTTGTGATTTCCGCTTCTTCTTGTCGCGCAGCCAAAGCGCCAGCACGCCGCCGCAGGTTGCAAGAGATACCAGCTCAGCCGCTCTCCACAGGAGCGGCTCTTTGTATTCTATCGAGATCGCACCGCTGTACCCGCCGGGGACGGTGATTTGCAGCAGGGAATTTTCCGTCATTTCCAAGGGGAACTGCGTACCTTCCGTATCCTGTGCGTAATAATTGCCATAATCATAAATCGGAAGAACCACCGTAGCTTCTTCGTCGCTGTTATTTTCCAGCGTGATGTATGTCACGCCATCGACTTTGTCGTACCATTTGACCACCAGCGATTGCTGATCCGACTGCGGGCGGATGCGGTTTCGATCCACCGCTCCCGGCAGAAGATATTCCCCGGTTCCGATAGAATTTTTGTTTTGAGGAATTGCCGTATAGAATGTTTCCTGGGTTCGGACCTGATACAGGTTATATCCAAACAGAGCCGTGTAGAGTACAGCCACCGTCGTCAAGCCAATCAGTACCGGCTTATACACCGCAGGTTTCCACTTTCTCAGAACTTCCAGCGAAACTGCTGCCGCCACGCTTAGCAGCATCGTTGCAATCGTCAGGTATCTCCACGGGAACTGCGGCAAAGTAAGCACTTTATGAAGAAATGTTCCTTCCACATGGCTCAGCAAGCTGTTCCAGGGGAACAAATTCCACGCAAACAAAACGCAGATGCCGCTCATCAGCAATGCACACTGCATTATAAGCTTCTTTCGCGGATATTGTTTGCCCCAACAGTCCTGCCGTCAAAAGCGCCCCCAGCACCATGGCCGCCCCTAAGGTTCCCAGCGAATTAGAGTCCTTCTGGCCAGAGAACAGTCCCAACATCTGGTACAAAGACGTTCCGTTTGTCTGGAAATCTGTCGCAAAGCGTTTGGTAACTTCAATATCCTGCGTCGCCATTGACCACAGCATTGGAATAAGGAACCAAAGGCTCAGTTCCAACGCCACCAGTGCCGCTTTTGCCAAAGCCAAAAGTGTGCTGACTCTAAACGTCCTCTTCACAGCCAACAAGCAGAAAAATGCAAGGAACAAACAAACCAATTCAAAAGAGATCACATGGCACTGCACAATGCCCGCCATTCCCACCGCCAATGGCAACCAGTCTTTCCAGGTAGCTTTTTCATGGGTATAGATCGCATAGACTCCCCATATCACCAACGGCAGCCACATCATGGCTGTATACTCGCCAACTGCAAAGCGCAGAAACACATTTACCAGCCGGTAGCCTGCCAACAAATAAAGCGTCGTACCCGCCACAGCCGCTTGGATCGAAAGATTCAAATGCTTCAATCCCTGATAGCAAAATACACAGGTAAGCGCAGTTACCACTACAGCATAGATCTTATAGCAAAGTTGCAGCGGAACCATACAGTTGTAAAGTATTGCCGGGAGATACAAAAAGAGATCGCAATAATATAGCGGTGAAGCATAGCCAAACCCGTTGATGGCATTTGTGTACAGTCGCACGGGGAATTGTCCTGCTTCCATGGAATAAGCCACTTGAACGATTCGTGTCAAATGAAAGGAACGGTCATCACCTTTCAATAGCCCATCACCAAAAAGTGGAAAACAAGCCAGCAGGCAAACCAATGTAAGAAGCAGCAGTACCCGATGCGTCCTACAGAACCTGCGGCAGCCTCTCACCCCTTCTGCAAAGAGACAGAGTCCCCCAGCATCCACAGCGGCAAAAATCAGCAGACAGGCCAATAAGCGCACCACCCGATAGCTCCACTGTTCGTGCAAGACAATGCTTTGGATCGTGAAATCACAGTCACCTTGAGGCGTGATTTGCACAACAACGTCCGAAGCATCCGCCCCCAGTGGTACCCATATGCGCCCTTCTGCCGTATAATCTGCGCCACGCATCAGGACCTCGTCGCCGTGCACCAGCTCTTTGAGGCGTCTGTCCTCCAGTGTTACCCGCGCAGCCGTTTCTCCTGCGGTGTCAGAGTCCGTTTCATACGCGATTTCCATTTTATAGGCCCCGGATTTTAACGCAACGGGTTCAGAAAGCAGCACCGGCAATTGAGCATCCTGCTTATCCGCTGACTCTTTGAACTCCGTTGCTACTTTTACCTGCAGCCCATTGTCGGTCAACTCTGCCGTGTATTCATCCGGGTAATCACTACTGTTCTTTTGGGCCGATTCTCCAAAATTTTGTGGCAGGACTTTGACCTCCGCCTCTGCTTGGAACAGCCCTGCCATCAGCCATAATAACGTCACGAGCTGTAGCAGCAATACAACGGAAAATATTCTATGCCTCTGCAACCATCGCCATACTGCACATACTTTTCTTTTACTTCTCATTGATGATCCGCCTTTCGGGACAGCCACAGTTTATGACTGCAGGCCATATAATCCCGTATTATAAAGTTGATTATAGCATGCCCTGTTGCTACCTGCCGTTTACAGCGTTCCGCCCTGCTGGACCTGGCCCTTGAAATCGCCCGGCAGTTGTTGTGATTTCCGCTTCTTCTTGTCGCGCAGCCAAAGCGCCAGCACGCCGCCGCAGGTTGCAAGAGATACCAGCTCAGCCGCTCTCCACAGGAGCGGCTCTTTGTATTCTATCGAGATCGCGCCGCTGTACCCGCCAGGGACGGTGATTTGCAGCAGGGAATCTTCCGACATCGTCATCGGCCACTCGGTGCCTTCGGTATCCACTGCATGATAATTGCCATAGTCGAATATCGGCAGCGTGACCGTTGCTTCTGCATCCCCGGTATTCTCCAATGTGATGTGGGCTATGCCGTCCGTTTTGTCATACCACTTGATCTGCAAGTCAGCATTTTCCGATTGAGGTCGGGCGTAATTCAGGTCCGCATCACCCGGCAGTTTGTATTCTGCCATGCCGATGGTGTTTTCGTCCCGCGCAATAGGATCATATTTGACGACCTCTGTACGCACTTGAAAAAGATTGTAGCTAAACAAAGCCGTATACAACACCGCCGTGGACAGCAAAAGAGTCTGGGCCTTTCGGTACAGTTCGGGCCGGTTTTGCTGTAAGATATGCAACGCCGCAGCAGCCGCCACTACCAGAAGAATCGTGCTGATCGTCAAATATCTCCAGGGAAATTGCGCCAGAGCCAAAATTTTATGGACAAACGTTCCTTCCACGTGGCTCAGCAGGCTGTTCCAGGGGAATGCATTGAGAGCGAATACAGCCGACAAAACGCCCAGAAGCAAACTGCATTGTAGCAGTCGAAGAACATTTTGAGGAAGCCGCTTCCAACGGGCCCGTTGCGCCAGCACAAAGACAGCGATCAGCGTGCCGATCGTCACAGCGGCACCAAGCGCCCCCAGTGAGTTGCTGTATTTCTGGAAAGGGAAAAGCTCAAGCAGTTGATTTAGGGATACCCCGTTGCTCTGAAAATCTGCCGGCAGCGCCTGCGTGCCCAGAATTTTCTGAGTTGCCATCGAATGCAGCATCGGGATCAGGAACCAGGCGCAGAGCGCCACACAGGTTCCTGCAGCCTTGCAGAGCGCGCCCAAACGTGAAATCTTGAAAGTTTCTTTTGCACGAAGCAGGCAGAACATCAGCAAAAACACGCATGTGATTTCAAAAGAGATCACATGACAGAGCACAAGCCCCGCCATGCCGACCGCCAGCGGCATCCATTGCCTCCAGGCAGGCTTTTGGTGCGTATATATTTTGTACATTCCCCACACGAACAACGGCAGCCAGGTCATTGCGGTATACTCCCCTACCGCTGCCCGCATATGCACATTGCACAACCGATAACCTGCAAGCAGATACAACGCTGTTCCTACCACAGCGATCTCTTTGTGCTTGAGAATATGACGCAGGCTTGTGTAACTGATCGCAGCAGTGGCCGCGGTCACCAGTACGCCATAGATTTTGTAGCAGGTCTGCAGCGGCAGCATACAGTTAAACAGAACAGCCGGAATGTACAGGAAAATATCGCAGTAATACAGCGGTGCTGCGTAGCCATACCCGTTGAGCATATCGGTATACATGCGAACCGGGAACTGCCCTTCCTGCAAACTCTGCGCAAGATGCGCGATACGCGTGAGGTGGAAATCCATATCGTCACCCCACAAAATCCCGTCGCAGAAAAACGGCAGACAGGCAAGCAGGCATACCAGTCCCAAGGCAAACGGCACTTTATACCGTCGCAGAATATCCGACGGTTTGCCCATATTCCCGGTAAAAAGCCAAATTCCCACAAAGTCCACTGCCGCAAACAGCAGGAGAAAGCCCAGCAGCCGGACCCAGCGGTAAACCGGCTGTTCTTCCACAAGAATTTCCTCAATTTGAAAGTTGCACTCCCCCCGCGGGGTCAGAGTCAATTCCACGTCCTGTGCATTGGCCCCTAACGGCACCCACAGCCGTGTGGTCACCTCATTACCGGCGCCATCCAGCGTCATACTTTCGTTGTACACAAGCTTGGTAAACCGCGGCTCTTTGAGCTGGATCTTTGCCGCTTCCGTGCTGGGCGACGTCGAATCTGCTGTATAGTGGACCGTCACCAGATAGGCACCGGACCGCAGCGCAAAGCCGTCTGACTTCAGCGCAGTCAAAACAGTTTCGTTTGTATCATCCTCAATCGAAAGCCGCTTGACATCGTCCGCAATAGTAAAGCGCATCGCTTCGCCATCCACTGCGACTTGATATTCATCACCTGCCGCAGAGGAGATCGCCTCTGTAAAGTTTTGTGCTGTCATCCGTACCGAGTATGCCGGCCGAAACAATCCTACCGCTAAAAACAGCAAAAACAAAACCTGAATCAGCAGGATTATACTGAGAAGGATATGCTTTTGGACCCACTCTTTCCATTCCATGATCCCCTTGCTGCGCATTTCTGTGCCGCCCTTCTTTATTGAGTCATTTTTACTTTCTGTGTCGCGTTTCTTTCCAATTATACCAACGACAGGACCACTTTTCAACCGCTGCCGCCATCCCATGCTTGTGTACGCCCGCCGCCTATGCTATAATAAGCCTATTGCGCCCGGTTCGTGCGGCGCGGTAATTTGCTTTGCGTGGCAGCCAGCTACGCGGAAGGAGTAATAAAAGTGAAGAACAGTGAAAAGACGCTGGATATGATCGTCAACCTGTGCAAAAACCGCGGGTTCATCTATCCCGGCAGCGAGATCTACGGCGGCCTGGCCAACAGTTGGGACTACGGCCCCCTGGGCGTTGAGTTCAAGAACAACGTGAAGAAGGCCTGGCTGAAGAAGTTCGTGCAGGAAAGCCCCTACAACGTCGGGCTGGACGCCGCCATCCTGATGAACCCCCAGGTGTGGGTCACCACCGGCCACGTGGCCAGCTTCTCGGACCCGCTGCTGGACTGCCGTGCCTGTAAGAGCCGCCACCGCGCCGACAAACTGATCGCTGACTGCGAACAGGGCAAGAACGTGGATGTGGACGCCATGACTTTTGACGAGATGGACGCCTTTATCGCCAGCCATGAGGAAGTGGTCTGCCCCGTCTGCGGCAAGCACGACTTCACCCCCATCCGCAAATTCAACCTGATGTTCAAGACCGCCATCGGCGTAACCGAGGATTCCTCCTCCACCTGCTATCTGCGGCCGGAGACCGCGCAGGGCATCTTCGTGAACTTTGCCAACATCCAGCGCACCACCCGCCGCAAGCTGCCCTTCGGCGTCTGCCAGGTGGGCAAGGCGTTCCGCAATGAGATCACCCCCGGCAACTTCACCTTCCGTACCCGCGAGTTCGAGCAGATGGAATGTGAGTTCTTCTGCAAGCCGGACACCGACCTGGAATGGTTCGCCTACTGGAAGGACACCTGCAAGAACTGGTTGCTGAGCCTGGGCATCAAGGAAGAGAACCTGCGCCTGCGCGACCACGAGCCCGCCGAGCTGGCTTTCTACTCCCGCGCCACCACCGACATCGAGTACGCCTTCCCGTTCACCGACTGGGGCGAGTTGTGGGGCATTGCGGACCGCACCAACTACGACCTGACCCGCCACCAGGAGGCTTCCGGCAAGAGCCTGGAGTACTTCGACCCCGAGACCAACGAGCACTACATCCCCTACGTCATCGAGCCGTCCCTGGGCTGCGACCGCGTGGCGCTGGCTTTCCTGTGCGAAGCCTACGACGAGGAGCACATGGTGGACGCCAAGGGTAAGGAGGACGTGCGCACCGTGCTGCGCCTGCACCCGTTCTTGGCGCCCTTCAAGTGCGCGGTGCTGCCGCTGTCCAAGAAGCTGTCCGACAAGGCCATGGAGATCCGCAACGAACTGGCGAAGGACTTCATGGTGGACTTTGACGACGCGGGTTCCATCGGCAAGCGCTACCGCCGCCAGGACGAGATCGGCACGCCGCTGTGCATCACGGTGGACTTCCAGACTGTGGGCGACGACAAGACCGAGGCCGACAACTGCGTGACCGTCCGCGACCGCGACACGATGGAACAGGTCCGTATGCCCATCAGCGAGCTGAAGGACTACATCGCCAAAAAGATCGCGTTCTGATTTTCCTTTTTTAGTCAGAACCCCCGGCAAAGCCGGGGGCTTGGGTTAGCCCTAGAAGGGCATAA
>NZ_CALADU010000187.1 GCF_937890665.1 uncultured Subdoligranulum sp. | reverse complement strand
ACAATGAAGACCCTGGAACCAAAGCGGGCTGAAAACAAAGCCGAAAAAGCAGCGGTAAATGGTTCTGCAGAGGATGCAACCGTGTCCGCGCCAAGCGTACAGATTGATCTTTCCAAGGTGAAAATCGAGCCTTTGTTTGCAGATGATGTAGACTTTGAAACATTCAGCAAGTCTGATTTCAGAGTGGTTAAGATCGAAGCCTGTGAGGCAGTGCCGAAGTCCAAGAAGCTCCTGAAATTCACACTGAATGACGGAACAGACCGGAAACGCACCATTTTAAGCGGTATTCACGAGTATTACGAGCCGGAAGAGCTGGTTGGGAAGACCTGTGTGGCAATCACAAACCTGCCGCCGAGAAAGATGATGGGTATTGATTCCGAGGGTATGTTGATTTCCGCAGTGTACGAGTATGACGGACGGGAAGGCTTAAATCTTTTGATGCTGGATGACAGTATTCCGGCAGGAGCAAAGCTGTACTAAAGAGGTCATTTACTACAAAAAATCGCGTTACTACAACTTTTCTACAACTTTTGCGTGAGACCCTACGAAACCGGATGAAGCAATATGAAAGGCGGATCTGCTTATAAAATGCAGATTCGCCTTTCTTTTTACATCAGCTTCATGTTCACACTAATGTTTTTTGCCTTCTCCTGCATATTCTCTTGTGTGATATGGGTGTAGATGTCCATTGTAGTAGAGAAATCGGCATGCCCCATGACTTGCTGAATGAATTTAACATCGTTGGTGCTTTCGCAGAGCCGGGTACAGAAGGTGTGCCGCAAGTTGTGAACACTAAAATGAGGGAGCAGATCCGGTTCACGGTCTTCCAGTTCAGCCTGATCCATTTCCTCCATGTTGTAAGTTACGCTGATTCTCTCAATCGCCCGATTGATATTGTGGGCGCTCATGAATGAGCCGGTTCTGTTGCGGAAAACAAAACCGTGAACTCCTCCTAACACCAGTTGATCGTCTGGATACAATGCGTCGATGGTTTCAATTTGGAGGCGAAGCTGCTCGGCCACCTCTGGATAGAGGATAGGGATAATTCGTGTACCGCTCTCAGTTTTGGGAGTGGTAATGTGAAATCCGGCTTTTCCATCAATGACCCGGTAGATTAAGTTGTGGTTGACCGAGATTGTGTTTTCGCTCAAGTTAATATCGCTTTTGGTAATGCCGGTACATTCTGCTACACGCATTCCTGTTCCAAGGAGCACAGTCATGATGGGGAGCCAATGGCTGTATGTAGGGGACTTGGCAATAAAACGCAGGAAATTCTGCTGTTGCGTTTTAGTGAGTGCGATCCGCCGTTTAGGCTTTGGAGCGCTGCCATCCGTTTTGAGCTTGCGGTAAATGCCCTTGCTGGGATTTTTGCGGATGTAATCGTCGTCCACGGCCATTTCAAGCGTAGGGTGAACAATGGTGTTGATGCTCTCCAGTGAGTTGATAGCAAAGCCGTGTTTCAGCAGTTTGGTATAAAACGCGAGAATATCACTTCTGTGGATTTGTGGAAGAGGCATGTTAGCGAAAGGCTCTTCTTTCACATAGAAGTCCCACAGGTAAAGATAATTTGCTCTGGTAGAGGGCTTCAGTTTGATGTTGTTATTCATGTAGACCTTGAACATATCATTCAGGGTAAGCTTCATGGCTTCCTGAGTACGGATGCCATCATCCTTATCTTTGTTGATCTGCTTTTCTTTGACACGAAGACTTGCGAGATCGGAGTCGTAGAGATATTTCTTTTTAGTGCCTAATTTGTAGACATACATATAGCTGCCATCTGCCCGTTGTGTTTCTCCGGGCCGAAGATTTCGTCCTTTGTTGTCTTTTCTCACTTTTGCCATTACTGGTACCTCCTGATTATAAAAGTGTAGTGCGCCTTACTGGCATGGTTATTTAGCCGGAAATATCATAAAGATATTCTTTGATACGCTGGACACTCCATAGGACACGGGTGTTCATGGTAATGCGTGCATTGGCAAGATCCCCAATCTGTACTGCAGTGTGCCTTCCACAGCACAACAGTTTGCAAAGGGTATCGGTATCAACAGCCAAGCACTGCTCCGGCGGTAGGTCATTCGGTTTTCTTTTCTCCATAATCGTCCTCCTTTTTTCGATTACAATGATCCCTTACGATTTGTAGAAGAAGGTTTTCAACAAAAACAATGAAAACGGTCTTGAGGTCAGGAGGTATTGAAATAACAAAAGAACTCTAATGGGGCCATTTCCTACGCCAGAACGGTTCTGCCGTGTATTTCAGGCTGCTGCTGTGCAACACTTCGATTATGGGCGCGCTTCTGTGGTCATCGCACACTGTCCAGAATTCCTGTATAACTCCCCATAGAGGTTATGAACTTGTCAAGGTACTAAAAGAGCGTAGGGATCATCCGGTATTACCAAATGATCCGATACATCCTATAAATAGGCGGGGAAGAAAGAACTTCTGCAAAGAGGAAAGAAAATTTAAAGAAAATCCAAAAATCAATATATAGAATGTTTGAATTGACAAGCACTATATATTGTGTTAGAATTGCAATGTAATTGATTTTTGTGCGTTGCCCGTCAGGGTACACAGGCTTTAGGGCTTGTGTTGCGGAGTAATGACTGCATTGCACACGCTGTTAATTTTGTACTTGTGTCAGTAGTATCACTGCGCCTTTTCAGGCCGGTATATTGCTGGCTTTTTTATTTTACGGGATTTACCCACCATTGCGAGAATGACATCGGTTCATAGGCAACTATGGACGCCAGGCTTTATGCCGTCTGTCATTCTCGCTTTTTTATTGCCTGTAAGCCTGAAAGGGCTTTAAGGATAAATCAAAACTGAGAAAGGCAGGTCATGTACATGAATGTGAAGCAGAAAAGAAAGCAGAATGGTCGGCGGGTCAAGCCGGCACACTCCACGGACTGGAAGATGAAGAGACAGGCAGTATCTTCGCTCCGGCCCCAAAATGTTGCACCAATGGCGAGGGCAGTTATTTTGCCCCGAAGATCACGAAGGGGGATTTGATATGTCTGGCAGCAATAGTGCTGAACAAAAGCGGCATGAACCGCTGGTGCTGGTAGAAACGGCAGATCTTTCAGAAGAAGACTGGCTGGATTACCGGCGCCGTGGAATCGGCGGCAGCGATGTATCAGCAATCTTTGGCACTTCTCCATTCCGGACAGCCAGGGATCTGTACTACGACAAACTGAACATAGCGTCAGTGGAAGATGATGAGGGCAACTGGGTTGCCATGGAAATGGGGCATTTGCTGGAGCCACTGGTAGCAAAGATATTCGAGCGGAAAACCGGATATCGGGTCTACCAAATCAAAAAGATGTTCCAGCACCCACAGTATCCTTGGATGCTGGCTGATGTGGACTACTTTGTGGAACTGCCGGATGGCACCACAGCGATCCTTGAGATCAAGACCACAAACTATAATGCCAGAGATAACTGGTGGATGAATGGGAAGGAGACTGTTCCAGTCTACTATGAATCTCAGGGGCGTCATTATATGGCAGTAACGGATCTTGACCGATGTTTCTTTTGCTGCCTGTATGGTAACAACGAGGAGGAAGTTATTATCCGGGAGGTCAAGCGTGATTTCGAGTATGAGGCTGAGATGGTCTTTTTGGAGCAGTATTTCTGGGAAAACCATGTGCAGCGCCATGTGCCGCCGCCCTATACAGAAAGTGGGGCCTTGATTATTGAGAGCGCACGCAAACACTTTGGCCCGGCAGATAAAAATGCCCCGGCCGTTGCACTCGACCTGGATATGACTGCAAAACTCATGCAGTATTTGCGGCTTCTGGATGAAAAGAAAAATGCAGAGGTGTACTCCAAAGAAATCGACAAGGATATTCAGCGTCTGAAGGCGCTGTTGATTGCGGAAATGGGTACCAGCTGTACTGCAGTCTGTGAGCAGGAGGGAGTGAACTATACGGTTACCTATACCCCTGTTCGCAAGTCCATCATCGACAAGGATAACCTGCTTCGGTTGAAACTGGAGCATCCGGATATTTACGAACAGTTTGTTACAGTATCCGAATCCAGACGGTTCAGTGTTAGAGCCTCGATTATGGAGGCCGCTTAGTGAGGTGAAAAAGGATGAATTGTATTGGTACCTACGACGGGACGATTTTTTATAATCCTGCCAATAAGTTTTGTATCGTCAGTGTAAAAACCGCAGACCAGAGCGTGCCAGCTGAGGCCAGGTCAAACAGGCGGTACAAAGACCATTTGATCCGCTTTACAGCTGTGGGGTATGAGATTCCACGGACAGATGCGGTAGAGTTGGAACTGGATGGGGAATGGGCAAAAGGCAAGTATGGTGTCCAGCTCCAGGTGGAGCAGTGGCGTGAAATTGTGCCCAGAACAAAAAACGGCGTAGAGGGCTATCTTGCCTCCGGGCTTATCAAAGGGATTGGTCCCAAAACCGCCGCAGACATTGTGGAGCGGTTCGGTGTGGACACACTGGATATTCTGGAACACCAGCCGGAGCGGCTGTTGGAGATCCGGGGCATTACGGAAAATAAATTGGAGGACATCAAAGCTTCTTATGCAGAAAACCGTATGCTCCAAGGAATTATGACCTTGCTGGCACCGTTTAAGATTACTCCCAAGACGGCATTGAAAATATATCAATATTTCGGCCCGACCAGCGTAGAGATTTTGGAAAAGAGCCCATTTGAGCTTTGCCAGATCTCCGGCTTTGGATTTCGGCGGGTAGATGCAATCGTACAAAAGAGCGGGGGCAATCTCCATGACCCTATGCGTATCAAAGGGGCTGTCTTTTGTGCGCTGGATGAGGGCAAGAGTAAACGAGGCCATCTGTACATCAGTTCTGAAGAACTGGAGAAATCAGCGCTGAAACTGCTCAATGAGAAGATACCTGTACCGGAGCTTCGCCTGCATCAGCAGGAAGTCAGGGATATGATGCAGGAAATGATCCTGAATGGAGCAATCGTTTCCGTGAAGGATAATATCTATCTTCCCAGAGTGTTTGCCCAAGAGGACGAAACGGCGCGCCGGATCGCCCAGCGTCTGGTCGCCCAGATGCCAGTAGAGCATATTGCGCCGGTACTGGAACAGGTCAAGGTTGAAATGGGACTGCGCTTGTCTGCACAGCAGGAGGCTGCGGTCTATGCAGCATTTAGGCATGGCTTGTCAGTGATTACGGGTTCTCCTGGTACTGGTAAAACAACAGTGCTGCGGACGATACTTGAGGTTTACCGGCGGCTGTACCCTGATGGCAAAATTGCTCTTATGGCACCTACCGGTCGGGCAAGCCGCAGGATGTCGGAGAGTACCGGCTTTGAGGATGCCCGAACATTACACAGTGGTCTGGGACTGACCAGTGAAGAGGATGAGGGTAGCCGGAACAGAAAGTCAGAGCCACTGTCGGCCGATTTAATCATTGTGGATGAGTTTTCCATGGTGGATATGTGGCTTGCTGAGAAATTTTTTGAACGCATGAAGATAAATGCCAGAATCGTGCTGGTAGGCGACCCAGATCAGCTTCCGAGCGTAGGAGCCGGAAATGTGTTTCGTGAAATCATCGAAACCAAAATCGTCCCAGTAACGGTGCTGGATCAGATTTTCCGTCAGTCGAAGGATAGTCTGATTGCCTATAATGCCAAATTTATCAACGAGGGCAATACCAAACTGTTTTACGGACCGGACTTTGTTTTCGTGTCTGGTGATAGTCAGGAAGACACCGCTGAAAAGATTACAGAACGGTATTGTTTGGAGATACAGGAGAGTGGCATTGAGAATGTGCAGATTCTTTCACCTTTCCGTTCAGAAGGCGCCGCGTCGTCGGAACAGCTGAATGAGACCATTCGTGAATTGGTCAACCCATTCCGCTCTGCGGAGGAGGAAATCAAGTTTGGCCCCAAGATATTCCGGATCAATGACCGCATCATGCAGACCAAGAACACAGAAAAGGTATCTAATGGTGATTTGGGTTTCATCCGGTATATTAAGGACACTGACCAGGGCAAAAAGATCGGCATGGATTTTGGTGCTGGCAGGACGCTGGAATATGGCGTAGATGATTTGAGCAATGTGGATCTGGCTTATGCTACTACGATCCACAAGGCTATGGGCTCTGAGTATGAAACAGTCATTATGCCGCTGCTCAAAGCGCACACTATCATGATGTATCGTAATCTGCTCTACACTGGAATCACGCGCGCTAAAAAGCGGGTGGTGCTGATTGGGCAGAAACAGGTATTGTTTATGGCAATCCATCGTAATGAGATTGGAAAGCGAAATACGCTGCTGGGTATGCGTATCCAGATGTATTTCAAAGCCTACGCAAAGAAAGCCGGTATCCCCATTCCAGCTGCATTGGAAGAACAATTGAAGAACGCAAGTTAAAAAAGAGAGGTCAGATGCAGAAATAGCACTTGGCGTCTCCTATTTTTATGTCAGAAAGGAGTTTCCAACATGAACGAAAAAAGTAATCCGATGCCTATGATGTACAAAACAATTCCGGCAGTGGCAGAACTGAACAAGGTGCCGGGCTTTGACCCGCTCAAATTTCTGCGCCATAAGGTGTCCAGAAAGACAAATGAGGAAATGCTGCAGTTGGAATTGCCTTATCAGAAACTGTGGTTCCGTCTGCGCCACCCCCAGGGCCGCATGAAACTGACTACCCTGCGGATCACGGAACAGCTTGCGATTATGGAGGCCAGAGTCTATCTGGACCGCAGTGATGCAGAGCCCATTAGCAGTTACATCTCGCAGCACAGTGCGGAAGAAGGTACCGACTATGTGCAGGCTGCCCAGGATGAGGCATTGAGTGCTGCGCTGTCGGATGCCGGTTTTGGTCTGCAGTTTGCCGATGTTGCTGTTGACAGTACGGGCAAGGTGTTTGGAAGCAGTATTCCGCTTTCCGGGACAGCTCATATCCAGCAACCGATGCCAAATGCGGCGCAGAGGCCCGTAGAAGCCCCTGGAGCGGCGCTGCGGCAATCTGGTGGGGAAGTTCATGCCCAGCTGGAGAGAACGCCTCAGAACGCCGTAGAGCGCCGTAATGCGCCTGCTCGTCCGGCGCCTATTCAGAAACCTGCGGCAAAGCCGGTTCAGAATGAACAGTCCCCGGTTTCTCCGGTACAGCCCACTGTCCAGCAGATGGCTGCAGAAGAGAAGGAGAATATGGATACACTGCCTGCCGGCAAGGTAGAGGAGAATGCTCCCAATATGGAGCTGCCGGTACCGAGCCGCGAGGTTACATTGGATAGCAGTCCAAAACAGGATGATGCGTCTGAGCAGCCGGCCGCCTCCGTATTCCAATCGGATGAACCGGAAGAACTGCCTGTGGCGCCTGTTGTCCAACAGGAAGCACCCGATCAGCCTGTGGCGCCTTCTTATACGGAGAGCACTCCGGTAGAAGACATCTTGAAGGTAATGACCTTTGAAGAAGCGCAGAATGTGGTGGTGGATAGCGGTCTGAGCAAAGGAAAGACCATGGCAACAGTTGCCAAGGAGCGTCCGGTGAGTCTGAAATTCTACCTCACCCCAGGCAACAAGAGCACCAACAATATCGTTCGTGCTGCGGCGCAGATCATGCTCGATGGTATGGCCGCACAGAAAGCCGGATGATAAGCAGCCCCATCTATGGGGCCAAGAAGGGAGGGAGAACAGATGGACTCATATCCAGGAGATTTTCCGTTCGGTATTATGGATGTAGTGGAACTTCTACATCTACGAATCAGACGCCGACAGGCAAACAGTGTATATGTGGATTGCCCGTTTTGTGGTGACCGCCGCGGCAAGATGAATGTGAATTTCGTCAAAAATGTCTGGCGGTGCAATTATTGTGATGAGCATGGCGGTATGCTTGCGCTTTATGCGCGGCTAAACAATACGACTACATCCGATGCGTATTGGGAGATAGGAGAAGCCCTGTGCAACGATTTTCACAGGGAACGGCCGAACTCTGGATATGAGATGGCAGGAAACCAGCAGGCTGGCACTGGGTCCCCGGTTTCGGGGACTCAGACCGACCTTGCCGGATATGAGAGGAGGGGCGAACTAAAAACAGTGCAGCAAGCAGAACGGGCCAGCGGACAGGAAATTCATCAAACGCTTTCGCTGCTGCTCGCTATGCTGCCTCTTCAGCCTGCCCACCGCAACCATCTGCACTCCCCAAAACGGGGACTGTCGGATGAACAGATCGACCGGATTGGGTTCAAGAGCACTCCACCCCCTTTCCTTTGCCGCTCCATTACCGAGCGGCTGATGAAACAGGGATGCAAGGTGGAGGGGGTGCCCGGCTTTTATCTGGATGACAGCGGGCGCTGGACCATGAACTTCTACCGAAAAAACGCAGGGATTTTGATTCCAGCTGTGGGATACGACGGTATGATACATGGCCTGCAGATACTTTTGGATAGTCCGCTCAAGCAAAAAGATGATCCACCGGATAAGTCAGGAGCCAAATACATCTGGTTTTCGTCCTCGTCCAAAAATATGGGTGTCACATCCGGGAGCCCGGTACATTTTATCGGCAATCCATCTGCTCGGGTGGTCTATGTCATTGAGGGACTGCTGAAAGCAGACATCTCACACTGCCTGACAAACCGGACTTTTGCGGCGATTGCCGGCGCAAACAACACAAGCCAGTTGGATACGCTGTTTGCACTGTTGGCACAGAATGGCACTGAGGAGATCATTGAGGCTCATGATATGGATAAGTACAGTAACCAAATGACCTCTAATGGGGCATCTAAGATCTATCTGATGGCCCGAAAAAATGGAATGGCATGTCGTCGGCTGACCTGGAATCCGAATTATAAAGGGTTTGATGATTGGCAGCTTGCCCTTCGGGAGAAAGAACAGAGGGAAAAGGAGGTGCAGAGAATGAATTTTAAGCAGCAATATCTGTGCGGTAAGTGTGATTTTACTTATATAGATGGCTGCGTCGAGCTTTGGCACACCAGAGCGGAGAAAGATTTGGACCTGACAGAGTATCTGGGGCTGACAAAGGAAGAGTATCAGATATTTCTTGCTCAGGGCAATCAGGTGCTGAAGGATCTTCTGGACAGCCAGAGAGTTTTCCGGAGGTTTTGCATTTACCAGCTTTGCCTGGGTGAGACACAGACGGTACCTTTCGCGTTCAAGCAACTGGATGCACTGCGTAAGGCTGGATATGAACAGCCGCCTGCTGCCGCCTATCAGACGGTATGGAGCGCAGAGGTCTGTTGCCCAAAGGGGCAGAATGACATGGAAGTGCTGGGGCGCCTGTTCCTGGACTTTAATGAGCATTTGCCGGAAGATTACAGAGGCCGTCCGTTGGCTCCATCTGATGTGGTGGAACTGGACTGCCAAGGCAAACGCACATACTTCTATGTGAATGACTGCCGGGATTTTGCGCCGGTACGCTTCTCCCCATTCTTGTGTAAAAGACTTCCGGAGCCTGCTCAAAAACAGGAATGAAGGGATAGGGGTCAGATGCGTATTGCAGAAAAGAAGAAAAGCCAGATTACAGCACTGTATGAGCAGTGCTCCAATCTTCCGGCAGATGTCAGAAGTTGTCTGGAGAATGGCTACTTTACCGTAACGGTACCTCCACCCTGGAACATGAGCAATCAAAAGACTGCGCAGGAGGTGCAGGACAAAATCAAGGAATGGTCAAGGCAGTATACTGGCGTGGTCTGCTACTGTTTTGACAGCTTCAGCACACTTTTATATGTGCTGTGAGCAACACACAATGGCATGGAAAGGGTCATAACGGCCTACTCCATGCCATTTTTTGCGAAAGGAGATTTTACAATGGGTGTTTTTTCAGAAATAGCAATGGAGCAGCAAAACAGTATGTTCGATTCGTCTGCAGCCTTTGAGGATGATGAAGCCTTTGAGCTGGAGGAGATGGAATCTTTGCCTGTGCCGCCTGTAGGTACAGACACTGTCCCAGTATCGGCGGCTTCGGTTTCTGCCGGTGAGACTGCTTTGGCTGATGCAGAGGAGGAACCTGCGGATGAAGTAGCGCCTGCTGGGGAAGAGAAGTCTGCTGAGGAGGGGAATTCGGCACAACCGCCCGCCGCAGAAGATGAAGAAAAAAAGCGTGCGGAGCATGAGGCGGCTGAAGCCCAGCGCAAAGCGGAATTTGACGCCAAACAGCAGGCGAAGAAAGCCGCGGAGCAGGAGCAAATCGCCCGTCTGGAAGCGATGAGTGATGAAGAAGTAATCGCGGCCTCTACCCAGAGGGTGAGTACCGATGTAGAAAAACTGACACGGCGAAATATGAAGGAATGTGTGTCCGAGCATATCCAGATGCTCTGTATGGAAGATACGGCGTTTGCCCGTCTGACGATGCATCCGAAAAAGAACATGATCCGCTGTTTCCAGTACATCAACCGAAAGGCATGGGATTATGTGCAGGATGAACTAAAAGCAAGCGGAACCCGCCCTGGTCCCGGACAGCAGACATATGGCTGCGATGTGCCGGATGATATGTGCTATCAGTGGGCGGAAGATTATTTCCGTGACCCTGATGCCAAGGAAGACCATGAGGATGAGGAGAAGTTTGTTCCCAAGCCGTATGCTGGGAAGTCCTCTGCAAAGAGCAAACCCAAGAAGGCGGCAGAGAAGAAAAAGACGGAACCCAAGGCGGCACCCAAGCAGGAGGAAAAAAAGCCTTCTCAGGATGGGCAGATGTCGCTGCTGGATTTTGGGATGGCAAAGGCAGGCTGAGCCGGCAAAGGAGGAAAAATGCAGAATGATTGCTTATAAGGGTTTTCGCCCCGGGCTGATATGCCGTGGCTATCAGTTTGTGATGGGGCTCAATACGACTGAAAAAGCAAATTGCAGGGAAAATGGATTTCACTGTGCGGAAAATCCGCTGGACTGCCTTAGTTATTATTCCAGCCTGGAGCATTCGGAATATTATATTGTCAACGCCGGCGGCGACATCGATGAAGATGAGCATGACTCCAAAATCGCCTGTACGGAGTTGACTGTGATTAAGCGGCTAACCAAAGAGGAGCTGTTTTTACATGGTTTGGCCTACATGGTAGATCACCCGCGCAGGGTGTGGAGTTCCCATGTGGCAGCCAACCGGGCAATGGCGAACTGCGGTTATGCGGTGGTACGGGGGAAAGACCCCGTTGCCACCGGCAGACTGGGAGACATCCTTGCTTTTGCGAAGGAAGCGCCGGATTCGGAAAGTATCGTACAGGTTGCTGTAGGACAAATTGATGGTGTCACATTACTGCCGGATGTGTGGTATGGCGTGGATTTGACAAGAAGGACGGTGAATTGAGATGAAAAAAAGAGCCCTGATGGCACTTCCCAAGCTGACAGCGACGGATGAGATGAAGCAGATCGCGGCGTCAGACTTGCCAAGAAAAGAAAAAATCGCCTACGGATATGTTCAGGAGGTTTGTGAGTATTATGTTTACCTGAGATGCATCACGCAGGATGGGATATTGAAGGTGGCTTTCTTTTTCCCAGAGCATCTTCGCATAGACGGGAATAGCCCAGCTTACGAAGTGTATCTGGATAAAGAAAAGCGGCAATTTATTACTTATAATAGCCTGAACCAGAAATGGTGTGAGGCCAAACTGGACAGATTGGACTGGAAGCGCCGATACTGGTATACCAAAGCCTACTGGGTCAGCGAGGAAGATGAGACATCTATACAGGCATATCTGAACATCAATAAAAAAGCGGTAGAGGCAATCCGGCAGTTTCAGCGGAATGTGCGTGAGGAACAGCTCGAACAGCGGCACCGGCGGGAAACTGATCCATGGGATAAGGATATGGAACAGGTGCCGGAGCTTCCCAAGGACTGGAACCGCTGGGTGGATAAGGTTGCCATCCGGCAAAATTACATTTACTACCACTACAAAAAGGGCGGCGCCAAAACAGGTTACTGTACCTACTGCGAAAAGGAAGTGCCGATCAAGGTGCATCCCCATCACAATCAACAAGGCCGCTGTAGCTGCTGCCGACATCCGGTGGTATTCAAAGCCTATGGACGAGCGGGGTATATGCAGACAGAAAAACATTTTGCCTACCTAATCCAGCGATGCAAAGACGGTTTTGTAGTTCGTGAATTTCAGGCTGACCGGACATATGGGAAAGAAAGCCTTCCAAACTCCAAGCTTTATTGTCAGGAAATCCGGCGCACGATTTATGACCGGGAAAGAAAACCAAGAACCTACTATTGGGGTCTGTATAAACAGCGAAATATGCGCTGGATTTCCGGAAGCCCCTGTTCTTATAGTTGGTCTGGTTCACATGATGGACGGGTCTATGGAAAAACGCTGCCAACTCTGGAACAGAAGGAACTTCGATGCACAGGGCTGGTCAACTGGATTCGGAAGCAGAAAAGTGTTGACCCGGAAAAATATCTGGCAGTGCTTGAACGGATACCGCAAATGGAGCAGATCAGCAAGGTGAACCTGCCGAAGCTTACCAAGGAATGTTTCAGTTCCTGCGGAACAGTCAGTGAACTAATCAAAAACCATAGTGCCGGGAGTCTGATTAAAGCTCTGGGCCTTGACAGCAGGAGGTTTCAGCGACTTCGGCTCCATAATGGAGGCTGTGATCTGCTGCGGTGGCTGCAATATGAAAAGGGCACCGACAGGGAAATCCCAGATAATGTCCTTTTGTGGATGTGTCAGCAGAACATTAGCCCCAGGGATGTCCAGTTCATTGCTGACCGCATGAGCATGGTGCAGGTCTATAACTATGTACGGCGTCAGATGCCATCCTTCCGGAGAAACAGCCATGAGGTATTGCGTACCTGGGAGGATTATCTTTCCATGGCAAAGAAATTGCACATGGATGTATATGATGAGATCGTATATCGCACCAGAAAACTGCGGCGGCGCCACGATGATCTGGTGCTCAAATGCCAGGAGAAGGATATTGAACTGCAGGCCGAGGAGATGGAGGAGAAATTCCCCCATGTTAATGCTATCTGTCAGGAAATCAAAGCGAAATATGAGTACGCCGATGCGGATTACATGGTAGTGGTGCCAGACGGTATTCTGGACATTATTACCGAGGGGCGTGCGCTCCATCACTGTGCAGGCAGCAGTGACCGCTACTGGGACCGGATTGAGCGGCGAGAAAGCTTTGTGATGTTTCTGCGTAAAACGGCTGATCCTTTCCATGCCTATTACACGCTGGAAGTGGAGCCAGATGGAACAGTGCGGCAGAAACGGACGGAATATGACCGGCAGAAGAAGGACATTGAGCAGGCGACCGAGTTTCTGCAGAAGTGGCAGCGGGTGATTACTGCCAGGCTGACAGAAAGCGACAAGGCGCTGGCTGCGGAAAGCAGGATTCTTCGTGAGAAGGAGTTTATCCAGTTGAAGAAGGATCGGGTCATCATTCATACCGGCCATTTGGCAGGAAGGCTTTTGGCGGATGTGCTGATGGCTGACCTGATGGAAAACACGGATAGCATCCAGTCTCCGGCATTGGCTGCTGCAGCGTGACAAAATGAGAATGGCCGGGCGTCCTTGAGGGCGTCCGGTCATTGATGAAGAAGGAAGGAGCAGAGCATGAAACAAATTGGAAATCTGGCAGTGGTTTGCGCCAGGCGACAGGATGTGCTGCTGCAGGTTGGCAGTGAAAAGGTATGTGTCCATGTGGGAGCCGGGCCAGAGCGGAATACGCTTCACGCAGCGTGGGACGATGATGACGCCATTCAGCGTATTGTCCATGAATTGAATTTTGGCAGATATGCAGCCGGCAGAAATGGGCTGCATACCGCACAGCAGGATTGCCCTGTGGGGCGGGGAAAGGAGAAAATCGCATGATCAAAAACCTGAATCAGCTGCGCAGGACACTTCGGGAAGGGACGCAGTTGGAGATATTGGATCACTGTCGGCCGGAATGTATTGGGCAGATACGGAACATTACGCTGGTAAACACGCAGGGCTTTTATAGTACCGTAGCGAATCAGCCAGATGCGTCTGCCAACAGAGGCAACGGCGGCCGCGGCCCGATCCTTTGGTGGGGCAGAGCCGCCCACTGGCAGTTTGCAGACGGTGTTTGCAGTGTTTTCGACAGTGAACAGAAGCATACGGAAGAAGAACTGGTTATGTCCTTCCGGGTACTTGAAAAGGAGGCAGCATAATGGAACGGAATATTTTTGAAAAGCAGAGGGAATTGAATGACCGGCTCAACCGCTATCGGGATGAGTATTATAACCGCAACGCTCCCAGCGTGTCAGATGAGGTCTATGACAGACTCTTTGACGAGTTGAAAGAGCTGGAACAGGAAACGGGAATCCAAATGGCAAATTCGCCAACCCAGACAGTAGGCTATCCTGCGGTGAGCAGGCTGGAGAAAACCAGACATGAGATCCCGCTGCTGTCTTTGGATAAGACTAAGAGCAGTATGGATCTTCTGAATTTCATGGGTGAGCAGCAGGTGATGCTGATGCTCAAACTGGATGGCTTGACTGTAAAGTTGACCTATGAGAATGGAGAACTTCTGGAGGCGGCTACCCGTGGCGATGGTGACGAAGGGGAGATCATTACCCATAACACCCGAGCCATCAGCGGTATCCCTTCCCACATCACCTACAAAGAGAGACTGGTTGTGACGGGCGAGGGCTTTATCAGACCCAGTGATTTTGAGGAACTGAAGACCAGCCTGCAGGACAGCAGCGGTAAGCCCTATAAAAACGGCCGCAATCTGGCTGCCGGTTCCATCCGTCTGATGGATGCCAAGATATGCCAGGAGCGTCGGCTGGTTTTCATGCCGTTTGGTGTGCTGGAGGGCTTTCCGCACCTGACCCGGAAATCAGATAAGCTACGGGAATTGCGTGCGTTGGGGTTCCAGCCCTGTAAGTATCTGGTCACAAAGCAGAAACTGACGCTGGAAAATGTGGAAGCCGGTATCTATCAGCTGCGGCAATATGCCACTGACAAAGATATCCCCATTGACGGTATCGTGGTTTCGTTTAACGACATCGCCTATGCCCAGAGCTGCGGCCGCACCGGACATCACTATAAGGACGGTCTGGCCTATAAGTTTGAAGATGACCTGCATGAGAGCCTGCTGCAGTACATCGAATGGACACCGGGCAGAACCGGAGAGATTGCTCCGGTAGCAGTGTTTACGCCGGTGGAAATCGATGGCTGTGAGGTCAGCAGGGCCAGTCTGCACAACCTGTCCTTTATTGAGGATCTGGAACTGATGGCTGGAAACCGGATTCTGGTAAGCAAACGAAACATGATTATCCCCCACGTGGAGGAAAATCTGGACAGAGGCGGCTTCTCTATGGTGGATACGATTCCCCATGTTTGTCCCTGCTGTGGACAGCCTACCCGCATCCATGAATCAAGTGGAAAGGGCGAAAATGGCGAGAATCGCATCATCAAGACGCTGTACTGTGATAACCCTGACTGCGAGACACGTCGGCTGAAAAAGTTCGTCCATTTTGTCAGCCAGAAGGCAATGGACATTGAAGGGCTGTCGGAGGCTGCATTGGAAAAATTCATCGGTCAGGGATTTATCCATAGTTATCTGGATATTTACCGTCTGGATCGTTACCGGGCTGAAATCGTCCGCATGGATGGATTTGGTGAAAAGTCCTGGCAGCGCCTTTGGGACGCTATCCAGCAGAGCCGGAATACCACCTTTGAACGGTATCTGATTTCTATGGACATCCCTATGATCGGCAACACTGCCAGCAAGGTATTGGGTCGTGTGTTCCACTATGATTTGGATGAGTTTCGGGATGCGGTCTATGGCGGCTATGATTTCCGGCAGCTTCCGGATTTCGGGGAGATATTGCATAACAATATCCACGACTGGTTCTGTGTAGAAGATAATTTTTGTATTTGGGAGGAGTTACAGACTATGATGAGTATTCAAAAGCCTGCTGTGGCAGAACACAGCGAAGACAGGGTGCAGGATAATCCCTTTGTAGGAAAGACTATCGTAGTTACCGGCAAGGTGGAACCCTACACCCGGGACGGAATCAATGACCTGATCGAATCACTGGGCGCCCATGCCGGCAGCTCGGTGTCCAAGAAGACGGATTATCTGGTCTGTGGCGAAAATGCCGGCAGCAAGTTATCCAAGGCCAGGGATTTGGGCGTTACGGTGCTGTCACCTGCGGAGTTCTTCAGCATGGCCGGCGCTGAGTAAGAAAATATAGCATACTATCGGTATGCTGTCAGTTGATCAATGGGGAGAGAGCCATGTTGCGGCTCTCTCCCCATATCTTTTATGGAAGATTTCAAGTAGGAGGGATTTTAATGCATATCGACAGGATACCGGTTTACCGGGTATATCAGAGGGCTATTGATTTGGAGCTTTACCATGCCTTTGCCGAATTGGTAGTACAGACTTCTCAGGACGATACGGCGAGAAGGACTTACCGACAAACAAGGGCGATGCAGATATGGCAGGTGGAAACGGATGTGTCCGGCTATTTTGAACCATATCATCTGCGTTATCCTGGCGAGGTGTTGGAGCGGTTTGAGGAAAAACTGGGCAATGATGTCCGGGTTCTCCGCGCTCTGGCCCTGGCGCTGGGAAATACCTGTGCGATCCAGTCTGACAATATGTTTGTGGGCAATCAGCGGGGAGCATTCCTCCAGAAATTGCGGCGGTCTGCCGGAGAAGATGTGTACCTGCAGGGCGCTCTGTATCTTCTGGAAACAGATGCGGCACAGCGCCATGCCCTGTTGGAGAAACTGGCAGAAAGGGAGTGTACGAGAACGGAAGAAGCCCTGTTTGTACTGTCGTTATTTGATGATAGGGAACGCGGCTATGAGGTGATGCATACCCAACTCAGTCATCTATTCACACAAAATCTGACACTTTCACTGGTATATGATTTTGGTGTGCTGGAATGGTTCATCCGGTTCTATGCAGAGCAGGCAAAGAGGTACCGCGGGAAAGCCGACCTGGTGCTGCGCACGCTGATGAAACTGCCGTATATGAATATGAAGCCCGACAGCCGCGAATTTTCGGTTTTGACTAAAGCAGGGTATCGCTGCGATGAAATCATTTTGGCAAACTCTCTCGCTGTATGGGCGGACAGGCTGCCGGACCGGTTGAGTTCCAAGAGTATCACTGCCGAGAAAATCGCAACAGCGTGTGGGCGGATGCTTCTGAATGCTCCAAAGGATTTTTCGGAAGAATTTTACGAGTATCTTGGCTGGCTGTTTCAGTTCTATAACAGCTTTACGGTCAAGTACGAAGGATTTCAGGGACTCTGGGAAGCGGTTCAATATGGTTTGAACCCCACAGCACCGAAAACACTGTTATGGATGAATCAAACGATACAGAAGGATTTTCCGTACCGATTTGATGTGTTTGATCCTCAGTACGATAATCTGGCGAAGGAACTGGAGCGGGATAACTACATGGAGTTGTTTACCCTGCAGATGCTGCATTCCAGGCAGACGATCCCTTTGAAACAGTGGCTTTCCAGATATCAGGAACTGACCGGAGCTGACTATGGAGAATATTTCAGAAGTTGGCATACGAACGGTAGGCGGGCATTTGCCTTTCTGGTGGAAAAGAAGGAAATCAATCTATGGGAGTTTTTCAAGCAGCATCGGCAAGATGGTGAAGATGCGCCACAACTGAAACTGCTGCGGGAGTATGCCCTGAGAATTTCAAGTTGGAGGTGTTTCCGGTTTGTAGAGAGGCTACTGGCTGAGTACACTTTTTCCCAACTTCAAACGATATTTGGCAAGCGGTTTTACTTTCACGAATGCTTTGTCAGGAGTGAGGGGTATTACAGCAGAAGGGAATATAAAACATACATCAGCCGTCCATTCCTATCTGCAGAGCAGCATCGACAGCTCTATGACTGGGTGGAGCGTTCAGTTTTCCAGACTGAGCCGGAAAAATATGAGGACTTCGTTTTAAGTGCCTTAAAAGCACCGGAGATCCAACGCCTTTATGATAAAAAAGCGCTGGCAGCGGTGTTGCGGCAGTTTTTGCTCCACAGGGAGTATAACGGCTATGAAATCAACCGGCTGAAGGAAACATTCTATTCCAAGGAAGAGTTGGAGGATGAGCACAGAGCCGAAGCTGAGAGAAAGGAGCAGGAAAAACGACTGGAGCAGGAAAAACGGACCATACAGAAACGGGAAAAGCTGCAGCAACTTTATAACGGCAGCGCCGAATCTCTTGTGAAATTCATAGGGGGATATTATTACAGGGATGAGAAGAAAGAGGTACTGGATATGGCATTTGATAAGTTGGTGGAATGGCCCGCCGGTTGTGTGCAGACAATGGATGCCAAAGATGCACACGCCTTTTTTGAGCTGTGTGGTGAACTGGTAGAGTCTGAACCCCGGCCAAGGCATGAGATTTTGAATATGGTACTGACAATGATCGGAGGTGAAGCAGCATGAGAAATACATTAAAACATCTGACCCTATTGACCAGAATGAAAGATGACGGATTGCTTCCGACGCTTACAGGCAGCTTTTCAGAGGATGCCATAGCGCAGGCATGTGGACAGGTGGAGACACTTCAATTACAGGAACGGCTGCACATCCGAAAGACAAAGCGGATACAGGAAGAACTGGTTCGGGTGCCGGACTTTGCAGCGCTCTATGGTACGTTGTGCAGGCAGGAGATTGGCGATGAAGAAATTGCTTCAGCCTTAGAGTCGGCAGACGGGTATGGAGAGAGACTGACAGCGTATTCCCAAGAGCAGGTGCTGGCAGTCATGAAATTGGAACTGTTGCCTTCCCTGAGGTTTGAATACCTGAAATACTATTTTCCCTTTGTGATGTATGAAGAAGAGGAGCAGGTCATATTGGATAACCTGCAGACTTTTCCCATTGCGGAGTGGAAGGGACTTTCCATGCTGACGGAGCACCAGCGGGATATGATGCGGCAGCCGTTTCTTGGTTCGTATCTGTTTTTCTGGCATCAAAATGAACGGAAAGCTCTGGAACTGTTGGAACAGAATCGTCCGCTCCAGAGAGTCTGCATCTTGCTTTATCGGTATGGTGTGCGGCTGTTTCTGTCAGTAGAACGCCTGAAAGCTCTCCGGTGGATGAAAATGACCGATGTAGGAAAATTCCGCCGGCTGTTGGCTGTATTTGAATATGACGCAGAGGATTTGTCTGCTTTTTTTGACCTCTGGCTGGACAACCATGCCGGACAATATGACCTCAACTGGTTTATCTCCCAGCCACATCCTTTGAGCAAGGAGCAGAGGGAAGAAATTTTATGCAACCAACTGAGTTATCTGAATGCTCTGTATGCCGGCAGGCTCCATCTGGATTTTAATGCTGTCCGGCAATTCCAGTTTTCAATTCTCATTTATGCGGTGGAGCATAGAAAAAAGCATTTTTTGGAATTGGTGAATCAGAACAGTGAAGTGTTCCTGTCCTTGGGGCGATACTCTCTATTGTTTGAGCCGGGCTTTTGTGAGCACTGTAACATCAATTCCCTGACGCTGAAGAATTTGAAAGCCAGCGATTCTGTGAACCGCAGCGACAGCTTTTTTACGCTTCTGGAAGAAGGGCAGCAGTACACCTTTGAGGAAATGTATCAGCTTTGGCATCAGAAAGAGGTTTATGTCCGGTTATACACTATGCTGACACCTCTTTCCATAGATCAGCGTTTGCTGACACTGCGGCAGCTGATAAAACGGGATCTGGTCAGCCAATATACAGGAGATGCAGAGTTGGAGCAGCTTGGAAAATGTCTGTTGGAAAGGCCGTTTAGCGAATGGTATCGGGGTTCATTTGGACATATCTGTGGGCTGACCCGGCGGATTGCCATGGGGCTGCTACAACACTATACGCAGCTGCAGGCATTCATACCGGATTTCACTACAGAGTCGGATGCGGTATTTGCCCTCAATAATATGAAGGCTCTTTTGGAAATGACGGATTGGAAGCAGGTGCGGAAAGATATTCTGACAACAGATGCAGACTGGCTGGATCTAAAAGAAAAACTGGCATTTTCGGACGATTTTGTGGAGCAGAACCGGGAGACTGTCACGGAATTTTTACTGCAGGGCGGCGCGGCTATGGTATGCGCTCTCTATGGGGAACTGGACGGGCAGGAGCTGGCTGTTGAAGCGCTGCGACGGATCGTACAGGCTGAATTGATGGGCCAGTTCTATAAACTCAAATATTTTGCTGGTGACCTGCAGCGTGAGATTCGCTACCCTGTCAGCGAGATGCAGGAGAGCCTCTGGAAGAAAAATCTTTCGTTGGCGCGAGGTGCATTTTGGGCAGAAGAGGTGGATGATTTTTACCACACTCTGCGGCTTGGTGAACTTCCTCATAGTACCTGCTTGTCTTACCGTACTGGAAGCCAGAGGGAGTGCCTGTTAGCTGCCTTTGACTCTAATAAGAAGATTGTCCTTGTGAAAAAGGATGAAGCGGTGGTGGCTCGTGCCTGTCTCCGCTTGACAAAAGGTGCATTTCAAAAACCGCCTGCCGTCGATTTTTCTTTTGCTGATCTGTCGCAGGAGAACATGGATATCGGAAAGCCTGTCACCAGTGAGAAGCCTGTGCTGTTCCTGGAGAGTATCTATACTTTCGGACTCAATGATATTGAAAAAGAGGAAGTAATGAAACTGGCAGTTTCCCTGACAACACAGAAAGCGGCAGAGCTGGGTGTTGTGGCAGTACTTGCAAGACGGTATCTGGGCTGCTATGAACGGGATGAGTATGTGCTTGCACCGTTCTATGTGTACATCTCAAAATCCAAAAACGGATGGCAGTATCTGGACTCTTTGGGTGGAGCGGCATATACCTCAGCAAAAGAGGAGTATGTAGAGCACCCCTTCCTGGTCATGCAGACTGCCATGCATCAAGCAGAGGCAAATAGCAGAAATGAGGTGTATTATGAATAATAGGACAATGGCAACAGTTTATGTGAATCAAGATAGCATTTCCGTCAAGACCTGTTCCAGAAAAGGTTGCTCACCGCAGCGCTTTATTATTTTGAAAAAGGAATTGCAGCGGTTGGAGGAGAAAAAGTATTTGATCACCAAAGATATCCATTCCTATGCAGAACTGCGGCTGTGTGATGCAGTAGGCGGTGCCAAAGTGCTGGAGCTTTCCTTCACATGGCTGAAGGATGCTGGCAGAGACAACGTTTCCGGTTATACCGAGCGGGTCAGGCTGCCATATGAGCCGTTTCGCTCATATGCGGCAGGTGAGGAAGAAGTCGCCGATGGAACACGGTGGCGGCTGCTGTCCATTCCGGAACAGAACAGGCCAAAGCTGGAGTTTCACAGCAGGAAGAATCTCAAGGCCGTAGTGGGGAATCCTATCTTGCGGCACAAGCTGGGAAAGTTTCTGGATCAGCATTTTAATTGGTACAACTACGAACGCATCGTCCTGACGGATGATTACCTGCCTTACAGCTTCTTTTTTGAGGGCTACATGGTACAGGGTGCCAAGACCTGCGGCGGGGTAATCCTGCATGGCGAAGAGAACATCCAAACGGCGAAATACGGGATACATACTTAACAGGTTAATAGGAGAACGGAGCCGCAGGTCAGAGATGATCTGCGGCTCTTTATGTAAGCATAATCACAATAGTCAGCTTGTATTATTCGAGATAAGGAACTATAATATGTCCTATGGAGGTGCAAAATGGACTATATGACACTAAAAGATGCCGCCGAACAGTGGGGCGTGACACCTCGCAGGGTAAATTATTATTGTGCGGGTGGGCGTATCCACGGCGCTGTGAAAATGGCCGGTGTTTGGCTGATCCCCAAAACTGCAGAGAAGCCGATTGATGGCCGGACAAAACAAGGGAAGGAGCTGAGCCATGAATAAAATTTTAATTATAGATGATGACAGAGAACTGTGTGCTTTGATTAAACGCAGTGTGCAATCGGAACATATAGAAGCTGATTTTTGTAATACTGGAAAAGAGGGCTTGCAGAAATTAAAAGAGCAGGAATACCAGCTTGTGGTGCTGGATGTGATGATGCCTGGTATGGATGGCTTTGAAACGCTGGAAGAAATCCGCAAAGAAAACAGCCTGCCGATTTTGATGTTCACATCCAAAAATGACAGTGCTTCTAAAGTGCGAGGGTTACGGGCCGGTGCGGACGATTATCTGACAAAGCCGTTTGACATGGACGAACTGATTGCCCGTATTGCGTCCCTCATTCGCCGCTACACCCGCTTTAATCAGCAAATCGGAGCTGCGCAAAAACTGGATTTTGATGGATTGCAGATTGACCTTGAAAATCGTTCTGTTACGACGGAAAACGGCACTTTTGAACTTCCACCAAAGGAATTTGATCTGCTCCTGTACTGTGCAAAGCATCAAGGAAAGATTTTAACAAAACAGCAGATTTATGAGGAAGTATGGGGCGAAGAATATTTCTATGATGACAGTAACATTATGGCGATTATCAGCCGGCTTCGTAAAAAATTAGAAGTCAATCCTTCAAGCCCAAAATATATACAAACGGTCAAAGGGATTGGCTACCGGTTTAATAAGGAGGTGTAGTCAGCATGGAAATCATCGTATTCTTGTCCATTGTGATTGCTGTTGTGGCTGTATTGACTTCCATCGTTCTCGTTCGGCGCGTAAAAAAGCAAATTGCAGAAATGACCGATGCACTGGTTGATGTGAAAAACGGAAATGGCAACCGGCGTATTTTGTCTGCAACAAATGAACTGACAGCGCCTCTTGCCTATGAAATCAATGAGATCGTTGTGTCCTATGAAAGCAGACTTTCGATTGTCCGGCAGACAGAAGAAACCAATCGCCAGCTTATGACGAGCCTTTCCCACGATGTTCGGACGCCCCTTACAACCCTTATTGGGTATCTTGACGCTGTACATAAAGGGCTTGTTACAGGGAAAGATCGGGATGATTATATCGAAACCGCCCGCCGGAAAGCTCACGATCTGAAAGAATATATTGATGTGCTTTTTGACTGGTTCAAGTTAAATTCCGACGAGTTCGCTTTGGAAATCCAGCCTGTTGAGGCCGCAGAGCTGACAAGAAATATCCTGATCGACTGGATACCTATTTTTGAGGATAAACAGGTCGATTATGACATTGATATTCCCGAACAGCCTGTCCGGGTAAGATTGGATA
>NZ_CALADU010000186.1 GCF_937890665.1 uncultured Subdoligranulum sp. | reverse complement strand
GGTGTTGGCCACGCAGTACTCCACAAAGCCCATCAGGCCCGGCAGGTTGACCTCGCAATCTTGGCTTTCCAAGAATTTTTCCAGATCGTTGTTGCCCAGCGGCGAGTACTTGACGTAGATCTCGCCCACCACGCCGACCTTGACCTTGGGGACCCGGGTAACAGGAATGGTGGCATAGTCGGCGGCAATTTCGGGAAAGTGCTTCTTCATATCCCGGGCCGAGTAGTTGCGGTCGCTGCGGATCCACTCCTGAATGCGGGCAATCCACTTTTCGGTCATGGCATCGGCGTCACCGGGGTGATTTTCGTAGGGGTGGGTCTGGCTGCGCAGCGCGACCAGCATATCGCCGTAAAAGATGGCGGCAATGACTTTGCGCAGCAGGGGCAAGGTCAGCGGCAAGCCGCTGCCTTTTTCCAAACCGGAGAAGTTCAGCGACGCCACCGGAATGTTGCCGTACCCGGCCTTGACCAGCGCCTTGCGCAGCAACTTGATGTAGTTGGAAGCACGGCAGCCGCCGCCCGTCTGGGTGATCAGCAGGGCGGTGTGCTCCAAATCGTACTTGCCGCTGTTCAGCGCGTCCAGAAACTGACCAATGACCAGCAACGCGGGATAACAGGTGTCGTTGTGGACGTATTTCAAGCCCAACTGGGCTACCTCACTGCCGCAGTTGCCCAACACTTCGGTCTGGTAACCTTCGCTGGCCAGTGCGGCCTGCATCAGGCGGAACTGGGTCACCGCCATGTTAGGGATCAGGATTTTATGGGTTTTTACCATCTCTTTGGTAAAATTGGGGGTCATATATTCCATATGCTTTGCCTCATCGTAAGGGAAAAGGGGCGGCTCAAGCCTGCCCGGCGGCTTCGCGGCGTTCTTCCAACGCGGCGAAAAGACTCCGCAGCCGAATGTTGACGGCGCCCAGATTGGTGATCTCATCGATCTTCAACTGGGTGTAGAGTTTGTTGCCGGCCTGCAAAATTTCCCGCGTTTCGTCGGTGGTGATGGCATCCAGACCGCAGCCGAAAGAAACAAGCTGTACCAGATCCATGTCGGGCTGAGAAATGCAATATTTGGCGGCAGCATACAGACGGCTGTGGTAGGTCCACTGGTTCAGCACCGAGGTGTTGAATTTTTCCTCATGCCAGCTCACCGAATCCTCGGTGACTACGGCGGCACCCTGCCGGATGATCAACTGGTCGATGCCGTGGTTGACCTCCGGGTCCACATGGTAGGGACGGCCCGCCAGTACGATGATATGCTTGCCCTGCTTGCGGGCTTCGGCAATGATGGCGGTACCCTTATCCCGCACCTGCTGCATATGACGGGCGTACTCGTCGTAGGCGGCATCGATGGCTTCGTGGACAGATTTCTTGTCCAGCCCCGGGAAGGTCTTGGTAATGGATTGATAGAACCGCTTGTAGAAATCCTTCCGGCGCTCCAGATTGAAATAGTCGTAGAGCAGGGGAATCTGGGTCAATTCGGGGCAGTTGCCCTCCAGCACTTCGGGATAATACGCCACCACCGGGCAGTTGTAGTGGTTGTCCCCCAAATGTTCATCCAGGTTGTAGCTCATGCAGGGGTAGAAGACTGCATCCACACCCTGTTCGGCCAGCCAGTGGATGTGCCCGTGGCTGAGCTTGGCAGGGAAGCAGGCCGTATCGCTGGGAATGGTGGCCTGCCCGGCCTGATAGAGCTTGCGGTTGGAGAAGGGACTGACCACCACTTGGAAGCCCAGCTTGGTAAACAAGGTATGCCAGAAGGGCAGCAGTTCATACATATTCAAACACAGGGGAATGCCGATCTTGGCCCGGGGGTTCTGGGGGGCGGGGGCGTTGCGGTAGTCTTCCAACAGTTTGAGTTTGTAGGCGTACAGGTTCAGTTCCTCGCTGTTGGCCTTGCCGGTCACCGGCTTATCGCAGCGGTTGCCCGAGATGAACCGTTTGCCATCCGCAAAGGTATTGACGGTCAACTGGCAATGGTTGCCGCAGCCGTTGCACTGTACGGTTTTGACCGTCTGGCTGAAATGTTCCAGCTCTTCCTGCGTCAATACCGAGCTATGGGCGTTCTCTCCGGCCCGGTTCAACCCGTACAGGGCGGCGCCATAGGCACCCATCAAACCGGCGATGTCGGGGCGGATGACCTCCACGCCCATCTCCTTTTCAAAGGCACGCAGCACAGCTTCGTTGTAGAAGGTGCCGCCCTGCACCACGATGTTGCGGCCCAGCTCTTCGGGGCTGGATGCACGAATCACCTTGTACAGCGCATTCTTGACCACCGAGATGGAAAGACCGGCGCTGATATTTTGGATGGAAGCGCCGTCTTTCTGGGCCTGCTTCACCGAGGAATTCATGAACACCGTGCAGCGGCTGCCCAGATCCACCGGTTTGTCAGCGAACAATCCCAGCGCGGCGAACTCCTTCACATCGTAGCCCAATGCCTGAGCAAAGGTCTGCAAAAAGCTGCCGCAGCCCGAAGAGCAGGCTTCGTTGAGGAAGATGTTGCTGATGGCGCCGTCCTCGATCTTGAAGCACTTCATATCCTGACCGCCGATGTCGATGATGAAATCCACATCGGGCAGGAAGTGCTTGGCGGCGGTGAAGTGGGCCACCGTTTCCACCAGACCGCGGTCACAGTGGAAAGCGTTTTTGATCAGCTCCTCGCCGTAGCCGGTGGTGGTCACGCTGGCAATCTGCAGCCCCGGGTGATCCTGATACAGTTTGAGGAGCGTCTCCTGTACCAGCGGCACCGGGTTGCCCAGATTGGGGCGGTAGCTCTCAAACAGGATGTTGGCGTTCTGGTCGATGACCACCAGCTTGATGGTGGTGGAACCGGAATCAATACCGATATGTACCGGTCCGCACTGGGCGCTGAAAGGCAGACAGGGGACGGTGGCTTTCAGGTGCCGGGCATGAAATTCCTCGTATTCCTGTTTGTTGGCAAACAGGGGAGGCAGGCTCACATAGGTGGCGGTGGCGCTGTAATCATCCAGCCGGCGGGCCACCTCGTGCAGGTCGGACTCCTCGTCGGCATAGAAGGCGGCGCCCAGCGCCACAAACAGCAAGCTGTTTTCGGGGCACAGACCCTTCACGCCGAGGGTTTTGTCAAAACTCTCCCGCAGCGTCTTGCTGAAGGTCAGCGGTCCGCCCAGATAGACAATGTTGCCCTTGATGGGACGACCCTGTGCCAAACCGGCGATGGTCTGGTTGACCACCGCCTGATAGATGGATGCGGCGATGTCACCGGCCAGCGCGCCCTGATTGATCAGCGGCTGAATGTCACTTTTGGCGAAGACGCCGCAGCGGCTGGCGATGGTATAGGTACGGGTGGCAGTCTGGGCGGCTTTGTCCATCTCGTCGGCGCCCATCTTCAAAAGGGTAGCCATCTGGTCGATGAAAGCGCCGGTACCGCCGGCACAGCTACCGTTCATACGCACCTCGGTACCACCGGTCAAAAACAGGATCTTGGCATCTTCGCCGCCCAACTCAATGATGCAGTCGGTGCCGGGCACCAAACGGTTGGCCGCCACGCGGGTGGCAAATACTTCCTGCACAAAGGGGACCTTGCAGCTATCAGCCAAACCCATACCGGCAGAACCGGAAATGGCCAGATACGCGCGGCCGTCGGGCAGATATTCGGCGGCCACTTTTTCCAAAAGGGCTTTGCCCTTTTCCAAAATATGGCTGAAATGACGCTCGTAGGTAGAAAATACGATCTCTCCGGCGTCATTCAGCACCACACATTTAATGGTTGTGGAACCAATGTCCAAACCAACTCTCATACGGGTGTAACCTCCTGCGGAAAACGGGAAATTGCGGGAACAGGTATCGCTCTAACGCATTTTTTCGCGTGATTGAGACACAAATGGCCTACTCCTACCGATACCATATCACCCTATTCTACCTTTTCTTTAGTGGTTTGGCAAGTACACTCTAGGGAAAATGTCTAACTGTCGAAAAAAACGCCAAAGCGGCACAAGTCGGAACTTGTGCCGCTTTGGTGTCAAAAGAAAAGAGGAGTATGGATGAAAAAACTTGGGGTCCCTGCCTCAGGTCGGGTCCCTGCTCCCTTCCTGAGGACACTTACAGTATACGGACCGTTTGTGACAAAGAGGTGAAAGAAATTTCAAGAATTTGCAAAAGAAATGGGAATAAAGTATAAAGACGCGGAACGCCGCAAAATTTGCCGACAAATTCGCCCCAACCTGATGCAAAAACCTACCGTATATGGTATCATGAAGAAGTAGTTTACCGGCAGCCCGTTTGGCTGCTTTTTGTGCGAATATAAAGGAAAGAAAAAGATGCCCAATCGAATCAACTATCAACTGGCCATGGAAAAGGTCTTACAGGAACTGGACGCTGCGGGAACGCGGCCGCTGCTGCTGCTTCACGCCTGCTGCGCACCCTGTTCCAGCGCTACCTTGGAACGGCTGGCGGACCATTTTGATCTGACGATTCTTTATTATAATCCCAATATCTATCCCCCGGCGGAATACCACCGGCGGGAGGGGGAGTTGGAACGATTTGTCCAGCAAGCGGGATACCGCTTCCCGGTGGTGGAACTGCCCTATGACCCGCAGGAGTTTTACACTGCAGTCCATGGGCTGGAACAAGAACCCGAAAAAGGGGAGCGCTGTACGGCCTGTTACCGGCTGCGGTTGGAACAAACCGCCCGCTACGCAGCGGAAAACGGGTTCGAGTGGTTCTGCACCACGCTTTCCATCTCGCCCATGAAAGACCCGGTGCGGATCAATGCGCTGGGACAGGAATTGGGGGAACGGTACGGCGTACGGTTTTTGCCCAGTGAGTTTCGTAAAAAGGACGGCTATAAACGCAGTTTGCAGCTCAGTGCCGAGTACGGTTTGTACCGGCAAGACTATTGCGGCTGTGTGTTCAGCAAAGAGGCGCGGGGCGTTTGAAAACCGCGGCCCGAACGATTGCATACAATAAGGAATCGAGAAATACGATGGAAAAACACATTCTTGTGGCGCTGCCTCTGTCAGAGGAACAGCGTCAGACCCTTCGGCAGGCTGCACCCCAGTTTGCCTACCGCTTCACCACCGAGGAAACCGCTACCTTGGAGGAGATCCTCTGGGCGGATGCGATTTTAGGCAATGTACCGGTGGAGTATATCCGGCAAAATCGACATTTGTCGTGGTTCCAGTCCAACTTTGCCGGGCCGGACCCCTATTTGGAACCGGGGGTTTTGCCCGACGACTGCCTTGTGACCAATGCCACCGGTGCCTATGGTTTGGCCATCAGCGAATGGATGCTGGGCATGTGGTTAGCACTGGCCAAAGATCTGGTCCTCTATCGGGACCGGCAGCACCGTCATCAGTGGGATGCCATCCAACGTCCGGTGCGGTCCATCGCTGGGTCCCGGGTGCTCTGCGTGGGCATGGGGGACATTGGCGCCAGCTTTGCCCGGCGGGCCCACCTGCTGGGGGCAGAAGTGGTGGGCGTACGCCGTCACCCGTCGTCCTGCCCCGACTACTGCCTGCGGGTGGTGGATACCGCGCATCTGGACGAAGAACTGCCGCAAGCCGATCTGGTCGCCCTCAGTTTGCCGGGCACGCCGGAAACCTACCGTTTGTTTGACGATGCACGGCTGGCCCGCTGCAAGCGGGGGGCCATCCTGCTCAACGTGGGGCGGGGCAACACCGTGGACTGTGATGCATTGGCACGGGCAGTACAAAGTGGGGCACTGTATGGCGCGGCGGTGGATGTGACCGACCCGGAACCGCTGCCGGCGGAGCATCCGCTCTGGTCGCTGGATACGGTGCTTATCACACCCCATATTTCGGGGCGGTTCAGCCTGCCCCGCACGCTGCAAAACATTGTGGAAATCTTTGCCCACAATTTGCGGCGTTATGCCGCCGGTGAAACGCTGGACAACCAGATGAGCCGCACCACCCGTTACGTCAGCGAGGAAACCCCTGGCCGGCGTTTGACCTGTGAGTAAGAGGAACTTTGTATGGGCTTCTATCAATTTGTATATCTGTTTTTTGTCTATTCGTTTTTGGGCTGGCTGGGGGAAGTAATCGTCACCGCCGTGCGCCGGCATCGGTATCAGGACCGGGGCGTGCTCAACGGCCCGCTGTGCATCGTGTATGGTGTGGGCGGACTGACGGTTAGCTTTGCCTTGGGGGACTTGCAGGAAAGCTGGGTCTTTCTGTTTGGCTTTAGTGCCATCTACGCCACCGTGCTGGAATGGGTAGCCGGACATCTTTTGGAACGGATCAGCGGTACCCGTTGGTGGGATTACAGCAAAGACTGGCTCAATCTGGATGGTTACATCTGCCTGTGGGCTTCGTTGCTGTGGGGCGCACTTAGTGTTATTACCATCAAATGGGGCAACCCACTTCTGCTGATGCTCTTCCGCCTGATCCCGGTAAGCGTGCGTGTTGTGCTACTGTGGGTCTTGCTGGTCATCTTTGCCATCGATGCCATCGGTACGGTTTTGACAATGCTGGGACTGCGGTATCGCTGGCCGCCGGCCGAGGCGGTGGAAAACCGTCTGGCCAACTTGACACTGCGAGCCGGCATGTGGATCTTGGGCAGCGTGGAAAACCGTATGGCCAAGGCCCATCCGTCCCTGACCTTTGAACACCACAAAAAGGAAAAATCTGCGGTGTTTGCCGCAGGGTGCAGTCCATATAAGATCATCCTGCTTTTCATCATCGGTTCGCTCCTCGGCGATATCACCGAAACGATCTTCTGTCGGATCACCGCTGGCTATTGGATGAGCCGCTCCAGCTTGGTGTGGGGGCCGTTTTCGGTGGTGTGGGGCTTGGCCATCGCACTGGTGACGGTACTGCTCTACCGTTATAAGGATAAACCTGCCAGTTGGCTGTTTGTGGTCGGCACGCTGCTGGGCGGTGCCTATGAATACTTGTGCAGCGTTTGCACCGAAGTGGTCTTTGGTGCGGTCTTTTGGGATTACAGCCACATTCCTTTCAATCTGGGGGGCCGCATCAACCTGTTGTATTGCTTCTTCTGGGGCTTTGCGGCGGTGGCTTGGTTTAAACTTCTTTATCCGCCCATCTCCAATTTAATCGAGCGTTTGCCCCGCCGTTTTGGCACGGTCCTGACTTGGCTCCTCTGCCTGTTTATGGTGGCGGATATGGCGGTCAGCGCACTGGCACTGATCCGCTATAATACCCGTTTGGAAGGCGAACCGCCCCGGAATCAGTTGGAAGTCTATCTGGATGAACACTATGACGACGCCCGCATGCAGGCCGTATATCCCAAGGCAGTGCATATTCAGTAAAACGCCGCAGATTTATTTTGTATCTTTGTATCGGTTGTGTTATAATCATTTTGTACGAAGAAGATAGAATAAATTTGTGAAAAGTGACACAAGAAAGCGAGGAGGATTCCGCCATGACCCGTTCGGAGGCAATGGAGTACTATCTCAAAGCACAAAAACAGGGACAGCGGGATTATCGAGAAAAAACCGCGGTCGGACAATCGCCCTTTTTGCCGGTGCTGGATGACATTCTGCAAAATGTGCAGGTGGAAAACCAACTGCCGCTTGGGCTGATCGAAGTGCCGCTGGACCTGCTGGTAGGCACCAAAACGGCGGGGCGGACCGCCGCCTTTGCCAGCAATTTTATGCCGCTGCTGGAGCTTAAAACCGAGTTCGGCACCAAATGGACCAACCTGTGCATCGCCCATATGGAAGAAGGCATCCGGGACCCGGTGCGCTGCTTTGAGTATCTGGGGCAGTTTTATGTGCAGGAAGGCAACAAGCGGGTCAGTGTGCTGAAATACTTTGGCGCCAGCAGTGTCATGGCCAATGTGACCCGGGTGGTACCCCAGTACAACGATACGCCGGAAGTGCGGCTCTACTATGAGTTCATGCACTACTACCCGTTGATCAAGACCTACACGCTGCGGTTTACCAAGCCCGGCAGTTTTGCCCGGCTGCAAAAGCTCATGGGCAAAGCGCCGGACGAAGTGTGGAGCGACGATGACCGCGCGGACATTCTCTCGCTGTACAACTGGGTAGGCAAGGCGTTCCGGGAACACGGCGGCGAGTCGCTGCGCTGCACGACCGGTGACGTGATGTTGTTGCTGCTGCGCCTCTATTCTCGCCGCCAACTGGCCGAAAGTACCCCGGCAGAGTTGAGCCAGAAACTGGACGCGCTGTGGGACGATGTGCTGGCACTGCAAAACGATGACCCCGTTACGGTCAGCGTTAAGCCCGCAGAGCCTGCCAGACCCAAAGAAACCCTGATCGATCGGATCTTGCCCGGCATTCGTCCTGCGGCACCCACCCATCTGAAGGTGGCCTTTGTGCACGAGCGCACCCCGGAGACCAGTGCTTGGACCAGCCAGCATGAGTTTGGACGCAGCCAGTTGGATACGGTATTCGAGGGCAAGGTGGAAACTGCCGCCTATTTCAATGCCGTTCCCGGTGAAAACGCCGACGATCTGGTGGAACAGGCCATCGCGGAGGGCGCCGACATCGTCTTTACCACCAGTCCCAAACTGGTGGGGGCTTCGCTGCGCGCTGCCGTCAAGCATTCGCAGGTGCGGATCCTCAACTGTTCGATGGAAATGCCCTATGCCAGCATCCGCACCTACTATACGCGGGTGTATGAGGCAAAGTTTATCACCGGTGCCATTGCCGGTGCTATGGCCACTTCGGACCGTATCGGCTATGTGGCGGATTATCCCAGCTTTGGCGTGCCGGCCAATATCAATGCCTTTGCCTTGGGGGCCCGCATGGTCAATCCGCGGGTCAAGGTGGAATTGTTCTGGACCTGCCTGCCGGAGCAGGAAGATCCCTTGATGCTGTTTGCCCGCAAGGGCATCACGGTGGTTTCCGGTCGGGATGCTCCGGTGCCGGGGCGTCCCCATCGGGAATTTGGCACCTTCCTGATCCGTCCGGGCGGTGTTTTGCAGGACTTGGCCACGCCGTTCTGGCATTGGGGCCAGTTCTATGAGAATGTGGTGCGCAGCGTGCTGGACGGCGGCTGGACCCGGGATAAGTCCGGCACCGACGGCCGCGCCGTGAACTACTGGTGGGGCATGAACAGCGGCGTTATGGACGTGCTGCTCAGCCGGGAACTGCCGCAGGATGTGCAGCATCTGGCACGGATCCTGCGGGAAGGCGTAATCGCGGGCATGATCGATCCGTTTGCCTGCCGCATCACGGCGCAGGACGGCACCATCAAGAACAGCGGCCGCCGTGGATTGGATCTGGAACAGATCGTGCATATGGATTGGCTGTGTGATGCCGTGGAAGGCCATGTACCGGAATACGATGAACTGGCGGAAGCCTCCCGGGCGATGTACCGGATGCAGGGCATCCACCGGGATCTTCTGCCGGCGGACAAGGAGGCCGAACTATGAAGTTGCTGGCCGTTGCCGACGAGGAATGCAAGGCTTTGTGGGACTATTACAGCCCGGACAAGTTTCAGGATGTGGAGATGATCCTCGCCTGCGGCGATCTCAACCGCCACTATTTGGAATATTTGGCCACGATGGTGCCGGTGCCGGTCTTTTATGTACACGGCAACCACGATGAAAACTATGACGATCATCCGCCGGAAGGCGCCGTCTGCATCGATGACGATGTGATCGAATACCATGGCCTGCGCATTGCAGGGCTGGGGGGCGCCTGCCGGTACCGCACAGGGGCTTGGCAGTTTACCGAAGCGGAGATGAAAAAGCGGGTCAATCGGCTGCGGAGCAAGATTGAGCGGCACCGGGGTCTGGACGTATTGGTGACCCATGCGCCGCTGCACGGCTACGGGGATATGAACGATCTGGCGCACCGTGGATTTACAGTGTTCCGGGATCTGTTGGATCGGTATCATCCCCAACTGATGCTTCACGGCCATGTACATTTGAATTACGGCGCCAATTTGCAGCGGGAATACCAGTATGGTACAACGCGGATCGTCAACTGCTTTGAGCGCATGTATCTGGATGCGGAACCGGCGCCGCCCAGACCGCAGCATCGTTTGATGTCGTGTCTGTGGCAGAGATAATATTGGTAAGGAGAACACTATGATCAAAATTGCAGTCTTTGGCGCGGGGACCTGGGGCATTGCTCTGGCGCGCCTGCTGGCGGTCAATGACCGGGACGTGACGGTGTGGAGTGCCATTCCCACTGAGCTCAAGTCTCTCAGCACCACCCATCGCCACCCCAATCTGCCCGGCATGGTATTGCCTTCGACGATGCACTATACCGCCGATATTGCCGAGGCCTGCGCCGGCAAGGACATTCTGCTGTTTGCGGTGCCGTCGCCCTTTGTGCGCTCTACCGCCAAAAAGGCGGCGCCTTACATTCCGGATGGCCAGTTGATCGTGGATGTGGCCAAAGGCGTAGAGGATAAGACCCTGATGACGATGAGTGAGATCATCGAGGACGAGCTGGCCAAACAGAAGCGCACCGCCCGGGTGGTGGCATTGTCCGGCCCCACCCACGCCGAAGAGGTGGCTCGTGATATGCCCACGCTGATCGTGGCGGCCAGCGAAGACGAGGAGGCCGCCAAAGTGGTGCAGAAAGCGTTCTCCACCCCTACTTTCCGGGTGTATACCAACACCGACCGCCGCGGTACCGAGCTGGGCGGCGCGGTGAAGAACGTCATTGCGCTGGCGGTGGGCATCGCGTTGGGACTGGGATACGGCGATAACGCGAAAGCGGCCCTCATCACCCGCGGCAACGCCGAACTGGCGCGGCTGGGCGCCGCCATGGGCTGTAAACCCGAAACCTTCTCGGGCCTGTCGGGCATGGGGGACCTGATCGTGACCTGTACCAGTATGCATAGCCGCAACCTCCACGCCGGTATGCTGTTGGGCCGCGGCAAAACTGCCGAGGAAGCCAAAGCGGAAGTCGGGCAGGTCGTGGAAGGCATCAATGCGCTGCCCGCCGCTTGCCGTCTGGCTAAAAAATACAAGATCGATATGCCCATCGTGCAGAGTGTGGACGCCATTCTGGGCGGCCGTTTGGCTGCCAGCAATGCGCTGGCCGCTTTGATGGGCCGGGACCTGAAACGGGAATGAGGTGTACTTCTGTGTCCCAGAAGATTCAAGCTGCGTTCTTTGATATTGACGGTACATTGTTGCCGTTTCAGGCGGACAAATTGCCGGATTCTACCCTTGCGGCGCTGGAAACCCTTCGCCGTAACGGTGTCAAGATTTTCATTGCCACCGGCCGTCCGCCGCTTCATCTGTCCCATCTGCCCGCCGTCATGGCGGTGCCCTTTGACGGTTTTGTGACGATGAACGGCCAATACTGTTTTTTGGCAGACGGTACGCCGCTTTATAGCTGCGCTATCGATCCGGCCTCGCTGCGGATGCTGGTGCCCTATATTCAGCAAGAACAGCTTTCGGTGGGCTTTATTGAGAAGGATACTTCCTATTTCAACCTGATCAATGACCTCAGCGCCGAGTTCTGCCAGCAATTTGGCTTCAAGGTGGACGATGTGGCCAAGCGCATGGAAGCAGCGCCGGTCTATCAGCTTAGTGCCTTTTTGCCGGAAGATAAGCAGGAAGAATTTATGCGCCATTGCCCCGGCTGCGCGGCGGTACGGTGGAATGACTCGTTTGTGGATGTTCTGCCTGCCAACGGCGGCAAAACCGTAGGCATCGCCCACGTACTGCAACGGCTGGGTCTGACCCGAGAAGAGAGCATCGCTTTCGGGGACGGCGGTAACGATGTGGAAATGCTGCGCTATGCGGGGATCGGCGTGGCCATGGGCAATGCTTGCCCCGAAGCCAAAGCGGCCGCCGACTATATCACCGATCCCATTTTGGAGGATGGTCTGGCCAACGCACTGCGTCATTTTGGCTTGATTTGACCGTACCAAACTGCATACCACTCCCACCCTCTGCGTAGACTATACGCGGGGGGATTTTTTATGTCGTCCTATGCACAGCAACTCAGGGCCCGGTTGGCGGGCCGCCCGGCACTGGATGTGCCGTTTCTCGCCATTTTGCTGACTCTGCTCTGTTATGGGCTGATCATGCTCTTCTCGGCAGGGTATGCGGTGGCCCTTTACCGCCGCGGCGATGCCTATACCTACATTCGCCCACAACTGCTTTTTGCGGCGCTGGGGGTGGTGGCTATGTATGCGGCCAGTCTGGTAGACTATCACATCTGGCATAAGCTGGCGTGGCCGCTGCTAGGGCTTTCGCTGGTACTGCTCACGGTGGTGCTTTTTATGCCGGAATACAACGGCTGCAAGCGGTGGATCGTTTTGCCCGGTCTGGGCACCCTGCAGCCCAGCGAGATCGCCAAGTTTTCGGTGGTTGTGGTGTTTGCCCACATCATCTCGCTGAACCATGACCGAATGAAGACCTTCTCCACCGGGGTGCTGCCCTTTGGGGTGATTCTCGGGGTGGTGACGGTGCTCATGCTGCTGGAACCTCACCTGTCCGGTACATTGCTGATCCTCTCCATTGGAGCGGTGCTGATGTTTGTGGGCGGTACCGGCCTAAAATGGTTTGGCCTAGCTGGCGGACTGGGAATCGGGGCCATCGCCGCGGCTGTCATTGCCTTGCCGGAACTGGTGCCCTATGCCACCGACCGTCTAGTTTCTTGGCGGGACCCCTTTGCCGATCCGTTGGGGGAGGGGCACCAAACCATTCAAAGCCTGTATGCCATTGCTTCGGGGGGACTGGCCGGGCTGGGGCTGGGCAACAGCCGCCAGAAATACCTTTATGTGCCGGAACCTCAGAACGATTTTATCTTTTCCATCCTCTGCGAAGAGTTGGGATTCATTGGGGCAGCCTTGGTGGTGGTCCTGTTTTTGCTGTTGCTGCTGCGGGGCATCTCCATCGCTGTACGGGCGCGGGACAAATTCGGGGCGCTGCTGGTCGTGGGATTTGTGGTACAGGTCGTACTGCAAGCGGTGCTCAACATCGCCGTAGTCACCAACACCATTCCCAATACCGGCATCAGCCTGCCATTTTTTTCCTCCGGGGGCACCAGCTTACTGATGCTATTGGGAGAAATGGGGATTGTGCTCTCGGTTTCCCGCCAAACAGATTGTGTCTAAACGCCAAAATGCGACAAAATTTCACAAGGCCACGGTTGAAACCCGCGGCCTTTTGCCGTATAATAAATCAGTATTTCTAGGAGAGCGGGGTGACGCCGTGCAGGCTACACAAAATCGAAAACGGCCCTTTGCACTGCGGGCGCTGGCGGTGTTCGGCGCTACATTGGCCTTGTTGTTTGTGCTGCTGTTGGGCGCTTATGCGCTGCCCGGCGGACCGGTACGGGACCATCTGGTGGCCTCGGCCCAAACCATTACAGAGGAGGGGCTGTACCCCGCCTACTTTGGGTTTAAGCTGTTCCAGATGGACAACTATACCGATACCCTGATGTTGATGGAGGCGGCGTCCGCCGATGAAACGGCCCCGCTGACCGCCATGATGACCAACACAGCCTACAATGTGGACAACTTCGAAACCTTAGGCGAAGATTTGTCCACCTACCTGCAAGCCCGCGCCGACGGGCAATCCCCGGAACAGGTTGGGCTGGAACCGTTCTCCTACGCACGGTACTGGCATGGGTATCTGATCTGGCTGCGGCCGCTGCTCTGCCTGATGCCCTACACCGGCGTGCGGGTGGTACAATATCTGGTGCTGTTCGCGCTGTTTGCCGCCGTGCTGGTGTTGCTGCGCCGCCGCTGCGGTTTGTCTGCCGCACTGTGGTTTGCCGTCAGCCAGTTGTTGGTCACCGTATTTTGGGTGCCCCATCAGCTGCAATATTTTACCTGCTTTGCCATCGCCTACGCCGGATGCGTCTGGGTGTTGGCCAAGCCGCGCCGCAGTGACCTGCTCTGTCTTGGGTTGGTAGCGCTGGGGGCAGCGACCGCTTTCTGCGATCTTTTAGTGACCCCGGTGCTTACGCTGGGGCTGCCGCTGACCTGCTGGCTGCTGGAACCGCAGCAGAAGCTGCGCGCCGGAGGAAAGCAATGTGCCCTGACCTTGGGAGGCTGCCTTTGCTGGGGCGTAGGATATGGCCTTTGCTGGGCCAGCAAATGGGTGTTGGCCGGGCTGGTCACCGGGCAAAGCGTTATTGCCGACGCCTTGCACCAGATCGGGGTACGCACTGCCGCCGATACATGGCATGGCATGGAACTGACCTGGGGCAACATTGTGACTTTTATGTATACCACGCTGCAAGAGCGCGGCCTGTTCTGGCCGCTGATCGTGCTGGTCGTGGTGGTGATCGTACTGTTTGCAGGGGGTGTGCGGAGCCGCGACGCCCTGCGCCGTGCCGCACCGTTGGCTTTGGCGGCGGTGCTGCCGTTGCTATGGTTTGCTGTGCTGCGCACCCATAGCATTCAACATGGCTGGTTTACTTGGCGGGGGCTGGGCCTTACGCTGTTTGCCGGCATGGCTTGCTGGTATACGGCCAGTGACCTTCGTTGGGTGCTGCGACGTCTGAAACCGAAAAGGGAAGATCTATGAAAACAGAGACAAGAGAAGAAAAAAACAAAGGGACCCATCGCAAAAAACTGCCGCGTTGGGCAAAAATTTTGCTGGCGGTGGTCGTGGTCGTGGCGGTACTGGCCGGGGCTGGCAGTCTGTACGTCAACGGTAAACTGGATTTGCTGCGCTACGACGATGGTACTGTCAGCGAGATGGGCACCATCGATGCCAGCGAGGACCAAGATCTGGATGTCACCGGTTTGGTACATAACGACGAGGAGATGGAGATGCCGGAGGGCAGCCCCTTTGCCGACGAGGACGTGCTGAACATCCTGCTCATCGGTACGGACGAGCGTACCGAGGCCGTTAACGATGCCGACGCCTTCACCCATCTGAACCAGTTGGACGGCACCGAGAATACCACCGAATTCAGCGACGATGCCCGCGCTGACGCGATGATCCTTGTGTCGCTGAACATCAAGGATCACACCATCCGGCTGGTTTCGATCGAGCGCGCCACCGGTGTGCCCATCTTGCTGGACGGTTACGAGGGCCAGTATGACTGGATCACCCATACCTTCCGCTATGGCGGCGCCAAGCTGACGATGGATACGGTGGAAGACTGCTTCAACGTGCAGGTAGACCACTATGTCCGGGTAAACTTTAACTCCTTTGTGCAGATCGTGGATGCCGTGGGCGGCGTAGACATCGAGATTACCGATTTGGAGGCCAAAGCCCTGAACTGGGAAGTGCCCTCCAACTCCATGTTGATTGTCAACAAGGTGGAGCCGGGACTCAACCACTTTGACGGCTACACGGCGCTACAGTATGCCCGCTTGCGCAAGATCGACAGCGACTGGAAGCGCATCGAGCGGCAGCGTACCGTCATTGAGGCTGTATTGGATCAAGTCAAGAACGCCAGCGTGGTGGAGCTGGACAATCTGCTCAACACCGTGCTGCCCTTGGTACAGACCAACTTTACCAAGTCGGAGATCACGGCGCTTCTGGTGCAGCTGCCGGCCTTCTTGGGGGCAGAAGTAGAACAGTTGTCCATGCCGCTGCAGGGCACTTATGGAGTGCGCACCGGTATGGATGACCGCCTGATGTACGACCCGGACTGGGCGGTGAACATCAAGGCGCTGCAGGATTTCCTCTATAACGGTCAGAGTGCCGAGGAGGTCATTGCTGCCACGCCGGAAACTGCTGCGGCCGAAGAGGAAGACCGGGAGGAAACGGATTCCGAATCCGAAGCACAATCGGCATGGGACCGGGAGACGGATCCGGAAGAGGAATACATCCGGGCCAACCTGCATACGGTAGATTTGGCCTACCCCCTCAGCGATACAGACTTTGGTGACAGTGACTATCGCCTTTACTTGGCCGGATTGGGCGGCAGCCGTGATACCGATGCGCAGCAGGCGTTGATCGGCTATCTGAGCAATCAGGACACGCAGGTGGTTGCCGTGCAGGGCGGTATGGCCGCCGGTCTGTTGTTGGACAACTACCTGCAAACCGGAGATACGGTGGTACTGGGCCAATATCTGTCCACGCTGCCCGCCGACCAGCGGGAAGAAAGCCGCGCCCTGTGGGAGTCTGTATACGCCGACAAACCGGGCCGTCTCCATGCAGTGGGATTGGGCGAAGATAAGACCACCGCGGTGGTGGGACAGGCTGTGGCCGTGCTGATGGAGAATGCTTCCGGCACGCCGGATGACGAAATTCTTACCGCGCTTTCCGGAATGGAAAGCAGGAATCCCCGCACGGTGGTGTATTGGTTCTGCAAAGCGATGCAGCAATCGCCCCGGCAGATGGAACGGTATCTGGGCGACGAGTATGCTACGGCACTGCGGCTCTATCAAGGGGTGCAGGGGTCCGTCAACACCGGCGCCGAGAGCGATTTGATTGCCTACGATTTGGAGCAGGCGTTGGAAGCCTATCCGGACGGTTCGATTCTGGCCTTTGTGGACGGGGAGCAGGCGCTGCAAAACGGCGATACGCTGGCCACCCGGATGGAACAGCTTCTTGAGGAACAGGCGGCCGCTGAGGCGGAAGAGGAAGAAGAAACTTCGGACGTTGCGTCGGAAGCCGAGGACACAGAGGAAGCCGATGAAGAAACGGTGGCAACAGAACCCGAGCAAGAGGAAACGCCGAAGCAAGTTTGCTCCATCGGGGTGCTCTACGGCAAGTGGGGCAATGACACCACCTTTACGCCGGAGGCGGAAGATGGCGTTTGGAACGCCGAAGGTTTGAGCAGTTGGCTGGGCGATTATGTCACGCCGGGCAAGGACCTGCTGCTGGTGCTGGATGGGGAGGATTGCCCCTTTGACTCTGGCGATGCCGCCATGCTGCAAGACGGCTCTGCGGTGACCGAGGCTGCCCAGAAACTTTTGATCCTCGATCCGGATAACAAAATCTACACAGCAACGTCGGAAAGTGCAGAAGAGAGCGAGGCTTCTTAAACTTTTTTGCCAAAAGGCGTTGACAAAACCGGTTCATTGTGGTATAAATGCTTCAAACCAATGAAGCGAAAGTAAAACTGCAAGCGCAGCCACAGAGAGTCCCCGGCGCTGGGAAGGGGATGCAGAGCGGTGCAGCACAATGGTTCGCGGAGGGCACGGGGAAAAGGCAAGGCCTGAGTATCCGTTGACGGGCGCTCCCGTTACAGAGCAGGGGAATGTTGGTTCCCTACAGAGTGGTCGTGCTAAAAAATAGCCGCACGGCAAGCAAGGTGGCACCACAGATAATGTTTTATCTGCCCTTGCACGGAAGGAATTCTTCTGTGCAAGGGCAGTTTTGTTTTGGAACAATGCCTAAGGGAGCGTATGGCGATGAAAACAATCTTGTTGAAAGAACGATGGCGACTCTTCTCCGTATAAGAAAAATCATTCACCGGCAAGCCGATTCGGCTGAGCCCCATTGCTGAAAAAAAGGAGAACGACCATGAAAAAGTTTGTTGCTGTTTTGTCCGCTGCCGCTATGATGACCACCCTCGCCGCCTGCGGGTCCACCGCCAATACCAACGCCAGCTCTGCTGCCACGGCAGAGAATACCTCCGGTGAAGGCTATAAGATTGCGATTGTTCAGCAGATGGACCATTCCAGTCTGGATGAGATCCGCACTGCCATCGAAGCGGAGCTGGAAGCCAAAGCGGCGGAAAAAGGCATTACCATCGAGTACAAGGATTTCAACGGCCAGAACGACGCTACCACGCTGAACCAAATCGGCACGCAGGTGGTTTCCGATGGCTATGACGCGGTCATTCCCATCGCGACGCTGGCAGCCCAGTGTATGGCCACTGCCTGTGAGTCCACCAAGACCCCGGTAATCTACGCAGCGATCTCTGACCCGGCGGCTGCCGATTTGACCGGCATCGATTATGTTACCGGTACCTCTGATGCGCTGAACACCCAGTCCATCATCGATATGATGTTGGCCGTCCAGCCTGACATCCAAACCGTTGGGCTGCTCTACTCCAACTCGGAAGCAAACTCGGTCACACCCATTGCCGAGGCCAAAGAATATCTGGATTCCAAAGGCATTGCCTATATTGAAAAGACCGGCAACACCAACGACGAGATCATGACCGCCGCCGCCAGCATGGTAGGGCAGGTAGATGCGGTCTTTACCCCCACCGATAACGTGGTTATGGGCGCGGCAGCCGCAGTTTCCGAAACGTTGACCGAGGGCGGTATCCCCTTCTATACCGGTGCCGATAGTTTTGTCACGGCGGGCGCTTTTGCCACCTGCGGCGTAAACTACACGGATTTGGGCACCTACACCGCCGACATGGCACTGGATATTTTGGAAACCGGCACGGTGCCGGAATACCATGTGATGGATGGCGGCATCATCACCGTCAACACCGACAGCGCAACGGCGTTGGGCATTGATTATAGCACCTTCCAGAATCTGGCCAGCAAAGTGGTGGAAGTGGCCACCGCTGCCCAGTAATCGGAGTACCCCCAAGGGAAAAGGACGTAGACCGTCCTTTTCTCTTTTGTTGCGAAACTCATGCAAAAGGAGAGTCTGACCCATGTTTACCGTTGCCACCGTGCTGAGTGCACTGGAACTTGGCTTTATCTATGCGCTGGTCGCCATGGCTTTGTTTTTGAGCTTTCGGGTGCTCAACATCGCCGATATGACCACCGATGGCGCCTTTACGCTGGGGTGTGCAGTGTCTGCCACCGCCGCTGTCGCAGGGCATCCCTTCCTCGGTCTGCCGCTGGCCATGCTGGCAGGTGCGGCTGCTGGTTTTATTACAGCTTTTTTGCAGACCCGGCTGGCGGTTCCGTCCATTCTGGCCGGCATTATCACCAACACCGGTCTGTATACCGTGAACTTGGCGGTCATGGGGTTCTCCTCCAACGTGCCGATGCTCAAAACATACACCATCTTCACCGCAGCCCAGAATCTGCTGGGAGAAAATGCCCCCTACAAGCTGCTGGTAGCTGCCCTCATCACAGTGGTGGTCTGCGTGCTGCTGATCCTCTTTTTGGGGACGCGGCTGGGATTGTCTATCCGGGCCACCGGCGATAACCCCGATATGGTGCGGGCTTCCTCCATCAATACCACCTTTACCATCACAGTGGGCCTTTGCCTTGCCAACGCCATGACGTCGCTGTCCGGTGCGGTGCTGGCTCAGTACCAGAAATCCGCCGACATCAATCTGGGCACCGGCATGGTGGTCATCGGACTGGCTTCGCTCATCATCGGTGAGACGCTGTTCGGTCGTGGTGGGCTGTGGACCAAAGCCGTGGCGGCAGTGGCCGGCAGTGTGATTTATCGGTTTATCATTGCCCTTGCGCTGCGAGCCAATGTGCCGTCGGAATGCCTTAAGTTGATTTCTGCTGTCATTGTAGCGTTGGCCATTGCGGCCCCGGCCTTGCAGGCGCGGGCTGCTTTCCGGCGGCGCCGTGCCCATGCCGAGAAAGAAGGTGCTTCCCATGCTTGATCTGCAACACGTCAGCAAAACATTTAACCCCGGAACGGTCAATGAAAAGGTGGCTTTGCAGTCGGTGGACCTGCATCTCGACGAGGGCGACTTCGCCACCATCGTAGGATCCAACGGCGCAGGTAAGTCTACGCTGTTCAACGCTATTGCCGGAGAATTTATTGCCGATACCGGCACCATCACATTGGCAGGGCAAGATATCACAATGATGCCCGATTACCGGCGATCCAAGGTCATCGGACGGATGTTTCAGGATCCCCTCAAGGGGACCGCACCCCATATGACCATCGAGGAAAATCTGGCACTGGCTTTTTTGCGGGCCTCCAAACAGACCTCGCCCTTTTCCCGTATCAGCCGGGCTGACCGAGCGCTCTTCGCCGAAAAACTCTCGGCGCTGGGATTGGGTCTGGAAGATCGGATGAAGCAGCCGGTAGGCCTTTTGTCCGGCGGCCAGCGGCAAGCGCTGACGCTCTTGATGGCTACCCTTGTTACTCCCAAGCTGCTGCTGTTGGATGAACACACAGCGGCACTGGACCCCGCCACGGCGGAAAAAGTGCTGGAACTGACCAAGAAGATCGTGGCCGAACATCACATCACCTGCCTGATGATCACCCACAATATGCACGATGCCCTGACGTTGGGCAACCGCACCTTGATGATGGATCATGGCCGCATCGTGCTGGATGTAGGCGGGGAAGAGCGGGCCCATATGACGGTACCGGAACTGCTGGAACGCTTTGCCCAGAATGTGGGCCACCAGCTGGATAATGACCGGATTTTGTTGAGCAAAGATGCCTAAATACCAAAAGGACCATCCCGGAAGGGGTGGTCCTTTTTGGTTATTCGGTGGGTTGCCCCGGCCAGCCGTTGGTCTGGGTGGTAGTCCCATCGGGATACATCCACAGAGCTTCAAGACCCGGCTGGGTTTCCAGCAGGCGGCGGCCGTCTGCTTCGGGCAGACAGAACAGTGCCGTGGAAAAGGCATCGCCAATCCCGCCGCCCTGATCGGTGGTCAGGACGGCCACGCTGCTGACATACTGTGCCGGATAGCCGGTGGTCAGATCGATCAGATGGGAATAGCGCACACCCTCGTATTCAAAGTAGCGCTGGTAGTCGCCGCTGACAATCAGATTGCATCCATTGGGCAAGGCCAAGGTCTGGATATAGGCGGGATCATCGTTCCACGGGTTTTCCACCCCTACGGTCCAAGCCCCTTCGCCGTTGGCCTTTTCTCCGATCGCCCGCAGATTGCCGCCAATATTCAGCAGGGCACTGTCCAGTCCGCGAGCCTCGGCAGCGCTGGCGGCTAACTCTACGGAATACCCCTTGGCTACGGCGCCCACATCCAGTTGCAGGTCCGGGTCGGCAAAGAAGACGGTATGCGCGTTGGGGTCCAGTTGCAGGTCGGCGGCGTTGCAGTGCGTCAGGGCATCCTGAATCAGAGCGTCCGCCGGTGGGGCGGGGGTATCGCTCTCCCGGGCATCGTGCCATAGCGACAGAACGGCTCCGGCAGCAATGTTCACCGCGCCGTCCGTTTGTACCTGTTGGGTATACCAGTTGAAAAAGTCGAACAGATCTTCGTCCACAGCCACCGGCGCGGCAGCAGCTTGCGCATTGACGTCGCAGAGGTTTACCATGCCGTCATAGTGGTGATAAATATCGAAAAGCTGGTGGTAGTGGAGCAGTTCAGCATGCAAAGCATCCATCTGCTCGTCCCATTCCGCTTGACTGCGGGCATATCCCTTTACCACCGAAACGGTATCGAATAGATCAAACCACGTGGTGGTGTATAGTGTACGGCGGTTCCACAGGCTGTAAGCAAAGATACCCGCCAACACCGCTAAGGCGGCAAGCCCCAGCCCTACACGCTGCAGCCGGGACTTCATTCCTTGCCCTCATTCACGGCGTCGTGTTCCTGATTCAATTCCATCAGTAACTGGGAAAGCGTCCATCCTTTGCTGGTGGGGGTCACCATTGCCCGCAGAGGCAGATCAGCGCCGCTCTTACCAACAAGATCAATAAACCGGCCCAACTCACCGTTCTGGTGGCTCAAACCACTGACGATCATCGCGGGGCGTTCCGGTACAGCGATCAGCGGTGCAAAGTCGGGGGCAGGTTTCCCGGCACAAAGGTCCCCCACAAGGCCGCCTAAATCACCGTTGCCCACGGTACGCAGCGTTACGCCGCAGCGGCGGGCGGCCTGTTCTACGGCCTCGTACCCGGTGCAGGAGTCATCAAACCGCCACAGCAATGCGCAGCGGGGCTCCCGAACGATGTGTGCTTTCATAGTGTCACCTCATGTTACGAAAAGGTGCGCCGTCTTTCGGCGGCGCACGCAAAAGTTTTGGATTACAAATCGGGATGATATTCTTTGCAGGTGCATTTCTTCCACTTCAACCCGCTGCCGCAGGGGCAGGGATCGTTGCGGCCAATCTTGGTTACCCGCACCGGCGTGGAACCCTTGGTGCCCGCTTGGGCGGGGGCGCCTTCGCCGGTGGGCTTGGCAAGCTGTTCCCGCTTGGGCTGGGCGTTCTGCTGACGAATCTCGATGGTCAGCAGCATGTGGACGGCATCCTCCCGGATGGAGGCGATCATCTCATCGAACATGGCAAAGCCTTCGATGCGGTACTCCACCACAGGATCGTGCTGACCGTAACCGCGAAGTCCCATACCCTGTTTGAGCTGGTCCATGTTGTCAATGTGCTCCATCCACTTGGAGTCTACATTGCGCAGCAGGCAGATGCGCTCCAGTTCCCGCATGGTAGGGGCACCGTACTTGGTCTCTTTGGCGGTCAGGATGTCCATGCCGCGCTTGTACAGCTCATCGGCAATGCCTTCCCGGGTCAGCTCACTGAGCTGGGCCGTGGTGTAGTTGAAGTCGGTGGGCAGGCACAGCCAATTCATGAAGTGGCGGCGCAGCCCGGCAAAATCCCAGTCATCCACGGTTTCGCCGTTCAGGTAGTTGGCGCAAGCATCGTCGATGCTCTGACGCATCATCTCATGCAGCTTGTCGGAAATATCCTCGCCGTTCAACACCATCTGGCGCTGTTTGTAGATGATCTCGCGCTGCTGGTTCATTACGTCGTCGTACTGCAGCACCTGCTTACGGATAGCAAAGTTGGACGCTTCCAGCTTCTTCTGGGCACTTTCGATGGTGTTGGTGATGAGCTTGTTCTCGATGGGAACATCTTCCTCAAGGCCGAGGCTGTCCATCAGGTTCTGCACCCGCTCGCCGCCAAAGATGCGCATCAGGTCATCTTCCAAGCTCAGGAAGAACCGGGACGCACCGGGGTCGCCCTGACGGCCGGCACGGCCGCGGAGCTGATTGTCGATACGGCGGCTCTCGTGGCGTTCGGTACCAATGATGAACAGACCGCCCGCAGCCCGCACGGCCTCAGCTTCCCGTTTGATTTCCGGTTCAAACTCGGCGCACAGTTCGTCAAAACGCTTGCGGGCCTGCAGGATCTCGGTGTCCTCGGTGTCGGCATGGCCGTCGCACTCGGTGAGCAGCATCTCCAGCTTGGCATCGATATCCGCTTCCGGCGGGGTGGGCAGTTCGGTGCCGGTAGCCTTGGCGCGGGCCTTGGCATGCTCGTATTCGTCCTTGCGCTGATCCAAGTCCTTGGTCAGCTCTTTGGTCAGTTCCTTTTTCAGGGCTGCCTTGGCCATATAGGTCACGTTGCCGCCCAGCATGATGTCGGTACCACGACCGGCCATGTTGGTG
>NZ_CALADU010000185.1 GCF_937890665.1 uncultured Subdoligranulum sp. | reverse complement strand
ATCAACGCTCGTGCTATATTCGCCCACAAGCATAGCTTGTGGTTCTTATATGAATCGAAAACCCCCGCTCCGAAAGGAGCGGGGGCTTGGTGTTATCGGAAGGATTTTACGTTCAGCATGCGGGTGGCATTAAGCACTGCCAGCACCATCACGCCTACATCGGCAAAGACAGCCCACCACATGTTCGCCACGCCCACGGCACTGAGCAGCAGGCAAAGGAATTTGACGCCCAGCGCAAACACAATGTTCTGGTAGACGATGGTCATGCACTTGCGGGCGATCCGCATGGCCAGCCCGATTTTGGCCGGGTCATCGTCCATCAGCACCACGTCGGCGGCCTCGATGGCGGCATCGCTGCCCAGCGCCCCCATGGCAATGCCGATGTCCGCCCGCATCAGTACCGGGGCATCGTTGATGCCGTCCCCGGCAAAGACCAACATCTTGTCGGCAGGTTTATGGGCCAGCAGTTCTTCCACCTGCCGTACCTTGTCGGCAGGCAGTAGCCCGGCATGGACTTCGTCAATGCCCAGCCGCTGGGCCACCTTGTCGGCCACGGCGGGGCTGTCACCGGTCAACATGACGGTGCGCACCCCCTGCCGCCGCAGATCCTCCATGGCGGTCTGGGCGGTGGGCTTTTCTTCATCCGAGATAAGGATGGACCCCAGAAATTGGCCGTCCCGGGCCAGATACACCACGCTGCCTGCGCCGTCGTCGGCGGTGTAGGTGATCTGGTTGGTTTCCATCAGGCGGGCGTTGCCGGCCAGAACCACCCGGCCATCCACCAAGGTGCGCACGCCTTGGCCGGCAATCTCCTGGGCGTCGGCCGCCCGGCGGGCATCCACATCGGGGCAGGCTTCCCGCAGGCTCTTGCTGATGGGATGGCTGGAAAACCGCTCTGCCAAGGCGGCGGTCTCCAGCAGTTCCTGCTCGGTCACGCCGGGGGCAGGGGTAAGGCGGGTCACCGCAAAGACACCCTTGGTCAGGGTGCCGGTCTTATCAAAAGCAGCCACGCCGGTGTGAGCCAGCGCTTCCAGATAGTTGCCGCCCTTGACCAGAATGCCGCACCGGGAGGCACCGCCAATGCCGCCGAAGAAGGTCAGCGGAATCGAGATGACCAGTGCGCAGGGGCAGCTGATGACCAAGAAGGTCAAGGCTCGCAGCAGCCAGAGCGTCCAGCCGCCGCCCAGCACCAGCGGGGGCAGCACGGCCAACACCAATGCCGCCAGACAGACCAGCGGCGTATACCAGTGGGCAAACTTGGTGATGAAGTTTTCCACCTTGGCTTTTTTCAGGCTGGAGTTTTCCACAAGGTCCAAGATTTTGGCCACGGTGGATTCGTCATAGGCCTTGGTGGTGGTGATGCGCAGCAGGCCGTCCTCATTGACGCAGCCGCTGATTACCGTTTCTCCGGGCCGCACGGTGCGGGGACGGCTCTCGCCGGTCAGAGCCGCAGTGTTCAGGGTACTTTCACCGCTGAGTACCACGCCGTCCAGCGGGATCTTCTCCCCGGGGCGCACAACGATCACCGAACCCACGGCCACTTCGTCGGGGTCCACCACGTCCACCGTGCCGTCGGGCTGCTCCAGATTGGCGCTGTCCGGCCGAATGTCCATCAAATCGCTGATGCTGCGGCGGCTTTTGCCTACCGCGTAGCTCTGGAACAGTTCCCCGATCTGATAGAAGAGCATAACGGCCACACCCTCGGCGTACTCGCCGCAGCCCATGGCGCCCACGGTGGCCACCGCCATCAGAAAGTTCTCGTCAAAAACCTCGCCGTTGCGGATGCCCAGCACGGCCTTGCGCAGGACATCATATCCAATGAGCAGGTAGGGAATCAGCCATACGAGTAGCTGCCCATACCACGGTAGGGTCACCAAGGACAGCACCAGCGCGGCGCACAAAGTCAACACCGCGGCCAGCAGGATGCGCCGCAGCGTCTTTTTCTGCTTTTTGGTCATGGAAGGATTCCTCCATTTTCAGTCCGGGTCTTACAACTCGATCTCGAAATCCGGCTCGATCTTCTTGGCGGCCCGGACAGCTTGCTGCAAAATTTCCTCAAAGCGGTCATCTTCGGCTTCCAGCAGCATCTTCTGGGTCATAAAGCTCACGCTGGCCCGCTGTACGCCGGGCAATGCTTTGACGGCGGTCTCGATTTTGGCGGCACAGTTTGCGCAGTCCACTTCGATCTTGAATTTCTTCTGCATAACAATACTCTCTTTCTATAAAGATGTGTCACTCTTCCACGTGTTCCATACCCAAGGCAATCATGGTACGCACATGGTCGTCGTCCAAGGAATAGTAGATGGCTTTGCCTTCCCGCCGGAACTTGACCAGCTTGCTGGCCTTGAGCAGTCGTAGCTGGTGGCTCACCGCACTCTGGGAAAGCCCCACCACCTGTGCAATGTCATTGACGCAGAGTTCGCTTTCGAACAGGGCGTACAAGATCTTGATGC
>NZ_CALADU010000184.1 GCF_937890665.1 uncultured Subdoligranulum sp. | reverse complement strand
GTCCAGAGGTGGGGCGGGGATGTTTACTTTATAAAGGAATCTTACATTCCCTTATCGCCCTACATATTTCTCGAAGTCTGCAAACAAATCCTTTACAAAATTCTTTAGATAAGTTTGGTCAAGTTCATTTTCAAAAATAAGTTCTTGTTCATACCCATAGGCATTTCCATTATTAATATTACCCTTCACTTTAATGTGACCTCCATTAAAAGCTATAAACTCTATGTAGCTATGAACACCATACGGTGTTTCTAATATCGCGGAGCCTTTGAGTGTTTCATATAGTCTATTTAGCGATATAGCAAAGTCTGCAAGTCCTCGAACATCAATATCCATCACAGCGTCAGCGGAAAATCCATAACTGAATACCTTTATATTCAGACTGGTGTTTACTGGAAATGGAAGGTCATTTTCATGTATCGTTGGATTAAACTCCAAGCAAAAATTTTCTAATTCTAACCTGTACATGATAGCTATACCTCAAGTTCCCATTTACTTCTCCATTTCATTTGCGAAATTGTTATCTTGCTCCAAAGCAATCACATCTGCAATATCACAGTTCAGCGCCCCGCAGATACGCAGCAGCGTTTTCATGCTGATATGCTCACCCTTTCCCATGTTGGCGATCATGTTGGTGGTAAGACCGGCGGCCAGCCGTAAGTCCGCTATCCTCATGCCGCGCTCCTTCAGGGTGTCCCATAGCGGCTGATAGCTGATGTGCATAGGCTCCCGCCCTTCTCCCTGCATAGGGGTTTCTGTCCTCATTATAGCAAAATTCTTGTGAACTCACAAATATTTCTTGACACAACCGCCGGTTCCGTCTGGATTGTGCTTTTCCTTTCTTTTTCTTGATTACATCTATTTCGTCATTAACTACTGCATAAAAAAAGAGCAGCCCTTGGAGATTCCCAGCCTGGGCCTGTCCTGGCCTCTTGACCAGCCGTCCTGTACCGCTACACCCAGAACAGGGACTATGACATCATCCAGGGCGGTATGGTCATTCGGGAATATGCGGACTATGACCAGATCTCCAATTTTGCACTGGAGACCCTGAACTGGGCTGTGAGCGCCGGGATCATCAATGGCACTGACAACGGGCCCCTCAGACCAAGCGCCACCGCCACGAGGGAACAAGCCGCCGTGATCCTCATGCGGCTTTGTAAGAAATATGTGAGCTGGTAACTACACAAAAGACGGGAGAATAACAATGCTTTATCGTCCCTTTTGTTCCAGCGGCGGCTAAGCCGCCGCCAAATCCAATACCGCCACCTGCTAAAAAGGCGCAGGCAACCAGCTGGTTGTCTGCGCCTCATTTTGTCCTCGACAAATTATCCGAGCATCCTCCAGAAAATTCTGGGAGATGCTGGGATGAATTGTCGAGATATGGATGTATTTTTTTCACGTTTCCATTCCAGTCCGGAAAAAACATTGAAAATTTAGAAAAATTTTTATATTTTGGCGGAAAAAGAAATTCCTGCCGGGGGCCTCCCGATTTTCGTTGACTGCCCGCGAACCAACGAAAATCGAAGGAGGAACGGACATGCCGCGATACAACATGTACTACCCAGACTATGAGAAGCTCTACCCAGGCATTGAAAAACGTCCGGATATTTTACGTGTACTGCGAGCAAGTGACCGCAAGATGCGCTATATGGAAAAGGGACTCAAATTGGAGCGTTCGGTGTGGGATCGAAAAAAACAAACCATTGCATCTTTACCCAGTCGGGAAATCTCCCTGGAGGAGCTCATGGAGGATGGACGGCAGCAATTTTCTAACGGCCCGACGCTGGACGAACAGGTGCAACATCAGGAGGAACTACGTCACTTACACCAAGCCTTATGCAGTCTGGAAAGAGAATACCAGCTGCTGCTTTATTTCCGCTACTGGAAAGACATGAGTCAGGAGGATGTAGCGAAAATGCTTTCTCTCACCCAGCAAGCAGTCAGTTATCGTGAGCGTTATGCCTTACAACGGCTGAAAGATTTTGTGCAAAACGGAGAAAAGAAAAAATTTTAGAAAAATCGTTTGTGAACTCCCTTACTTATTGCCTGTACATAATGAGGGGGTCACATCTTCCTCCTCTTGATCTTTGAAAATAGAATATCCGGCAGCTTGGATACGTCCGTTGGCGAGAGGCCCCCGAGAGGGAGGCTGAAGCGACATTGGAGGATGCGCCAAGACCATCTGTGCGGGAAGCCCCCGCATCAAAGACGGCCAAATAAGGTGCAGAGCGGTTCCCATCCGTCCATAAAACAGCCTGTGGCGGGCTGTTTCGCATTGCGGCGGGACTCACAGGAGTCCTGCCCGACCCTCGCCGGCAATCCAGTAATGATACTCCTGTCCAGCCACAGCCACAAGCAATGGGGGCAGCTCGGAGAGATCCTCGGAGGGGTGAGATTCCCGTGACGCGCGCCCGCGCGGTCCAAGCCTGCCGCCTACGGCTCGGGAAGTAGTGTCGAATAGGGCCATCATTGGAAACGCAAATGTCAGAAACGGCGGGGGCCGCCCTGAAGGGTATCGCAATGCTGCCACACATCGTGGAGCGGCCCCCGCTTGTTTTCATACACGACTGAAAAACGAATGAAGGATTGGCTGTGCGCCGGAGCTTATCTCTGGCGCACCATCATGGGAGGCATAAAGCTTATGGCGGAAAAGAAGAAAGCATGGCTGTATCTGAAAGCCAGGACCGATGAAGACCTGAAGGCCCAGAAGTCGCTTTTGCTGGAGTACGCAGATAAAGCAGGATATAGGAGAGCAGATCGATAGGTCCCTCAAATACATAGAGCCGGTCACTGACA
>NZ_CALADU010000183.1 GCF_937890665.1 uncultured Subdoligranulum sp. | reverse complement strand
CGGCTGCCGAATCCGATGCCGTACTATTGTCGGAGCCATAGCCGTTCCAGCGGTCCCGGTTGGCAACCAAGGTGCTTGCCGGCACAGCATCGGTCAACTCTACCCGGCAGCTCCCTCCCTGCGTAAAGACGAGGTTCAAACGGCCAACAGCTTCCAGTCCCTGTCCGGCAGCCAGCACCGGCACCGAACCGGTCTGGTTTTCGGTGGCGCCGCCGTCAATCACCGCGGTGACGTCCAACTGGGCAAGAGTACCTTGCAAGGCAGCCACATCCACCCCCGGCGTGGCAATGCAGAGGATCGCATCCACCCCTTCGGCCTGCAAAGCCGTCACCTGCTCACTGGCCGTCTGGGCCAGATCGTTGGCAATGGGGGTTTCCTCGTTGACAAGGCCGATGGTCTGGGTGACGGCCTCGCTGTCTGCCAGCGAGAAGAAGCCAATCTTGTAACCGGCACGTTCCACCACATAGTTCATACCGTTGGTGATGCGGTTGCGGTTCCAACTGGTAGAGCGGTAGAAGATGGCCGAACCTTCGGCATCCCGCAGGTTGGCGGCCAGCGCCGGACCGGCGCCCATATTGGCGTCGCTGCGCAGACGCTCGATGCCGTAGGCAAGGTCCTCGGCGCCACAGGCCTGCAGGTCATATCCGGCGGCCGAGAAACTGCTGAACATATCCATACCGCCGGTCAGACTGGCACTGAGGGTTCCATGCAGACTGCCGCCTGCATCCAGCAGGATGGAATCCGGCGTAGAGGCCTTGAGGGCCGCCACATCGGCCAGACTGACGTTGCCGTCGTCCCGCTGACCATCCAGTTGGCCGGTAGCAAACACCGGCACGGTGATGTCCCCTACCCGCACCACGCAGGAGACACTCTCGGTACCATCGGCCAGCGTAGCGGTGATGGTACACTCCCCGCTGTCCGCCCGGGCCAGCACCGTCCCGTTTTTGTCCACAGTGGCGACTTCTTTATTACTGGTTTGCCAGTAGATCTTCTGGCCGCCTTCCTCCTCGGAGGGTTGGTTGGTGGTCAGTGTGGCACGGGCATCCTTCGCATCCAGATGGAGTTCCATCTGGTAGGTATCATTCACAAAAACCGGGTCCGCCGCTTTGCCCATACCGTCCGCAATGCCGGTCAAGGTAAAGGGCCGCATGATGAAATCTACATCCACCGTTTCGCTCTGCACACCGTAGTCGGCGCCGGGGGCCTGATAGGTGCACTGCCACATATCGTAGGTACCGGTATAGCCCAACGAGTCAGAGAACCGCGCAACCCACAGATTATCCCGCCACGGGTCAAAGGCCGGGTCATCGAACCGGGCGCGCCCCCAGTTCAGCGAGGCATAAATGCCCTGCTCCCCTGTATAGCCCAACTCCACCAACCGGTCAAAGAAGGCTTGCGTGATGGCGGCCATCTCCTCAGGGAAGATGTCACTGATGCTTTTATCCTCCAGATCGTAGTAGACCGGATAGGACAAGGTGTAGGGCGAAGCGGTATAGTCCTCCAACCCTTCCTGCGGAGGCGCTACCAGTCCCACCAACCGCGCCACATGGTCGGCTTCGGACCGAGCTTCCTCCACCGTCGTGGCGTAGGAATACAGGTACACCCCGAAAGGAATCCCCAGTCGAGTACATTCGTCGGCATTGCGGCGCCACTGGTCGTCATCCTGCGCCCAGTCTGCCTCCTGCCCATCCCACTCGCCGCCGTATCCACAGCGCAGGATGGCAAAATCAATGCCTGCCGCTTTGGCTTTTTCCCAGTCCACTTCCCCTTGGAATTTGGACACGTCGATACCCTTGAGCACAGCTGCCGGCATAGCTTCGCCGCTGGAATTGAAGTAGTATCCCAGTTCATTTTTCTGCCACGCGGCCGCAGGGGTGCCAAAATCTGCCTGCGCCGGGCCGCTGGGGCCGGCAGTACACCGGGTCAGCACAATGCAGACCGTTACCACCACAAACAGGCAGAGCAAACACAGCGCCAACACCAACCGGTTGCGCCGGCGGCGAGAGCGTTTACGACGAGATTTTCCGTTGCGGGGCGGCTGCGGCCGTCCCGTCGGCGGTTGGTTGGGCCGCCCCGTCGGCGGCTGCTGGGCAGCCGGACCGGCGGTGGGGGAAGCAGCCCGGGCAGAGCTGCGGTAAATTTTGCGATCTTCAGACACGGCGATGTACCTCTCCTTGGCAGGGTATGCAGCAAAATTCAAACAATATAAGTAAGAATAGTGTAACATTTTGCCGAACAAATTACAATCCGGTACCACCGGAATAAAATGTAAAATTCCACAAAAAAATGCGCTCCCAACGGGGAGCGCATGGTTTATCTGTCGGATTCGGCACGGTAGGTTCCAGCTTTGCGCAGCAGGTCCTTGACCACTTCACTGCCGCAGAGCAGCCCGCAGGCCGCCGGCACAAAGGCGTTGCTGGCCGGCACGGTACGCCGGCCCTGCACCGGGTTTTCCTCCAGCTCATCGGTTAGGGGCGGCAGCGGCACTTCGGTGGAAAACACCACCTTGACCTTGCCCAACCGCCGTTTGCGGCACTGGATGCGAATCACCTTGGCCAGCGGATCCACACTGGTCTTTTCGATGTCCGCTACCCGAAAAGCCATCGGGTCCAGCTTGTTGGCGGCCCCCATGCTGCACAAGATGGGCGTTCCCGCCGCTTTGCACCGCTCGATGAGCAGCAGCTTGGCCGAAACGGTGTCAATGCAGTCCAATACATAGTCGAACCGGCTCAAATCGACGGCATCGGCGGTATCAGCGCCATAGAACATCCGGTGGGCGTATACTACCGTGGTGGGGTCGATGTCGGCAATGCGGGCCGCCATGGCATCCACCTTATACTGTCCCAGCGTAGAGCGCAGCGCCACCAACTGCCGGTTCAGGTTGGACTCTGCCACGGTGTCGCTGTCAAACAGGCTCAGCGTTCCTACCCCGCTGCGGGCCAGCACCTCCACGGCCTGACCGCCCACCCCGCCGATGCCAAACACCGCCACATGGGCGCTGCGCAGCGTCTGCAAGGCCGGCGTGCCCAGCAGGGCACGGGTTCGGGTATAGATATCGGGCATACAAGGTACCTCCGGGTGGTTTTCATCAAGGTGGCCGGGTTGGGTCCCGACGGTTTTATTATACCCCCTTTTCCCGGGTCGTCAAGGCAGCGCTTGTGCAGCGGCCGTTCACATCAAAGGTCAGTCGAAGCCCATGGGTGTCGTCCAGCTCCACTTCCTGCGTTTGGCCGACACTGAGGGATCCCGTCAGATTGTACAGCGGCAGCAGATCTTGTATGCTGCGGTCGGTAAACCAGCCGGCATCCAGCAGCCAACGGGTATAGGTCACCACCTTGGTCCGGTCCCGGCCACGCTGCCAGAAGTTCAAGCCGCAGTCCCGCAGCACATCCAGATCCAACTCAGCATCCACACCGGCTGTATAACGCGCCACGTTGGCTTTCACAATGCGGCTTTCCAGATCCGTGCAGGAAAGCACCACAAAGCTCACGGCCAGCACAGCCAGTCCGATACGGGCCGCCGGAAGTACCCGGAAGACCCGCACCAGCAGCAGGACGGCCCAGACTGCCAGCACGCACAAAAACCAGCCGGCTACCACCCGCCGGGGCGTATACCCAAACAGGTGGATATAGGTGGCCAACTTTGCCCCCGCCAGCACCGCGAAAGCCACCCCATAACCGCAGAAAAGGGCTGCCAAGGCTTTGGGCAGCGGCTGACGGCCCAAAAATCGTATCGCCGCCAACACGCAGAAGTTCATCAAAAGAATGCGCAGCAATTCCCAGAAACCATCCACAGCAAAGGAAGCGGCCACCGGCGCTGTAAGCCCCAACGGTGCAGCCGCGAACCATTCGGCGGCTTGCAGCACAAAAAACAAGGTATATATAAGGCTGAGTGCCCCCACGACCACGTTCGCTGTCACAGCGGGCAGCACCCGGACGGGCTGCAGCAAGGCAAAGAAGCGGTCCCCCGTACAGGGCGGGGTTTCCCGATGCAGCGAGCCTGCCACCAACCCGTACAGCCACGCCCCCACCGGCAGAGAAAGCAAAAAGTAGATGAAGGTCTCCACAAATCGGTAGCTATTCAGCAATTCATCCAGCCAACGGTCCAGTCCCTGTCCCAGTGCAGCGAAGTTCGCATCGGCCGCCGCCAGCAACTGCCATGCCGTACCGCACAGCAGCAAGGTAAGTAAGACCGTCCCCACCGCCACAGCAGTCTGGCGCAGCTTCACCCGATGCTGCGCCAAAGCGTGCAGCCCCGCGCCCACCGCCGCGATACGGCGGAAAAAATTGCCGAAAGGCAGCACCACGCCGCCCATCAGTCCGTCAAGGAAGCAAAGACTGCCGGTATATCCCTGTGCCAGCATACCGCAGCGGGCCAGTACAAACCAGATGGCAAAAAGATGCCACACCACTACCTGCCACCCGGTCAATGCCGGCTGTACACCCCAAAGGGGCATCACACAAGAAAGCACCAGCCAGCACCCCGCCCAGAGCGGCGTTTCGGGGGATGCCTTGCGGTGCAGGGCGCGGGCCATTGCCTCCACCCCGGCAACAAAGAGCAGGGCAAAAAGCAGGATCTCCCATCCCAGCTCCCCTGCAAAAAAGAGGATTCTTCGGGTATAGAGATAGGCCAGTGGATAGCTGGCCGCCGCCCCCCACAGATAGGCTTTTGCCAGTGGTTTGGGGGCAATTTTGGGCGCACTTTCACAGAGGGGACGCCCGGCGCCCTCTTTCGACAATTCGGTCATGGAAAACCTCCTATTCGGTTGTTGATCCGGCAGCCGTTACGGCTCGTCGGGAATATACTCCAACAAATCGGCAGGCTGGCAATCCAGCGCCTTGCACAAAGCCTCCAGCGTGGAAAAACGCACCGCCTTGGCTTTGTTATTTTTTAGGATGGAAAGATTGGCCGGAGTGATGCCGATTTCCTCGGCCAACTCCCCTGCACCTTTATGGCGGCGCGCCATCATCACATCCAGATTGACCACAATGGGCACGATGGCGTACCTCCTTTAAATGGTATAGTCCAATTCATCCTTCATACGGACAGCCTGTTCAAAAGCGTTTTTCAGCACCCGCACCAGCAGCGCCATAAACCCGGCCGCCACCGCCAAAAAGGCAAAGGGCAGATAGATCAGCACCCCCGCAGGCAGGCAGAGGACCGCCGCCCCCATACAGCACCAGCTGATACGCCGCAGCGCCTGCACGGTTTGGGGGACAAAGACCTGCCCCTGTTCCAGCCGCTGTAAAAAGCGGTATAGATTGTACAACATCCAAAACGTCAGTGCGGCACACAGATACCCCAACACCAGCAGGGCCACCTCCACCACCGGGCCGGTATGCTGCAAGATATGGGTATCCACCAGCCAGCGCACCAACCACGGTCCCGATACCGTCATCACTACACTGGCCAAGATGGCCAACGCCACCACATAGCGAGTCAGGGTGATGCTTTTGTGGTCGTCCCATTGCCAACACTTCATTGCTCGATCGCTCCCGTCTTGTTCAGGTTAGCAGCAGTATAGCACAGGTATTATTGTTTTGCAAGCATTTTTTATTGTTTTTCGATAAATTTATCTTGTTATACGAAAAAAGTCCTGCTTGGCAGTACCAAGCAGGACTTTGTAGGATAGATTACGAATGCTGCCACGCAGGCTGCGGTGCGCTGCGCTCCATGATGGTTTCCCATGTCGAGGACATTTTATCGGCCAAACAAACCAGCACTGCTTCGCGGCAGCGGGGCACCCACATGGGGGTCAGCGGCCACATATGGCTTTGGATGATATTCTTCTCGGTTTCATTGAGGCGGAACACCGTCTCGGCATTGTACCGGGCAATCAGCGGATGCTTGAAGCCATGCCAACGGGTGATGTTGCGGCAGGCATGCCAGTCGTACAGATAGAAATCGTGCAGGAAGGCTCCCCGCAGCAGGCTGGCCTCCCGCGCACGGCACCCAAACCGCAGATTCAGCCAGTAGGCGATCCGCGCCACCCGCAGGCAATGTTCATAGGTTGTGACCGTTCCGTGCTGGATGAACTGCCGCATTTCCAAGGCGCTGGGATCATCCGCCACGCCGCAGAGCAGTTCTTTCATCCGTGTTTCTTCCGCCGGGGTCAGTTTACAGAACATAGGCACGCTCCTTTTTGCTTTCCTCGCTCCAACGGTTTTATTATACCGTCTGCCGCCCGGCACAGCAAGCACTTTTTCAAAATTTTACACATGGAGCCGCATTTTTTTACACTTGCGGCGGATTCTGTAAAGGTTTATCCGGTGGAATTTCCGCATCGGTACCGGGGTAACGCTCCACCGGCGTAGCCGACAGGGTTTCCAATTCTCTCAAAACGGCTTCGTTGTCGTCGTAGACCATCGGCAAAAAGACCCTGTGGTTGCTGCGGATGATCTTACCAAAGCCCGTCCAGTAGTTGGTGTGCTTGATTGCCGCACCGGAGGCTTCGTACACCGTGTCGATTCCCCCACACCACAAAACCAGAAAGCTCCGGTCGGGAAAATAGAGGATCCGATCCAGCAGCGAATAGGGCACCGAAGATTCATACCGCAGTCCGCGCCGCCCATCCCGACGATCCCGGTAGCTATAAATCAAGCGCTTGGGCTGCAGGTCCAGCTTGTCATCCCAGCGGCAGATTGCCACACCCCGGCAGGCAGCACGATCGTTTTTCCAAGTGATGATGGCGATGGGCCACAGGATCAGACCGGGCAGCAGCGCCGCAATCATCGTCCAGTTAACGCGCTGAAACGCATCTTCCCCGGCCGTTGCCAGATAGGCCCCCACGCCGCACACCAGTGGAATCGCCACCGCCAGCACAAGACGCCGGTTCCGAACCGGGCGGCGCTGGATCCAATAGGGCTCCAGCCGATAATCGCTGCGGTCATATTGCCGTTGCTTGCGAGGATTGGTATGGTAGATCATGGTCATCTCTCCTGCCGGGTGAGCAAAGCCACCGTTTCAATATGGCGGGTGTGGGGGAAGAGATCCACCGGTACAAACCGCTGGGCCCGATGCCCTTGCTTCCCGAAAAGCGCCACATCCCGGGCCAGCGTTTCGGGGTCACAGCTCACATAGACCACTCGCCGGGGCGCCATCCGCGCCACTGCCTCGATGCAGGCCGGGGTGCTGCCTGCCCGCGGCGGATCCAGAAAGACCACGTCGGGCCGCAGGTGTTCTTGGGCAGCTCGGGTCATCCAAGGGGTGGCATCGGCGCAGTAGAACCGCGCGTTTCGCAGCCCATTGCGGCGGGCATTGGCGATGGCGTCCCCCACCGCCGCCGGATTGCGCTCCACCCCGATCACCCGTCCTGCGGACGGTGCCGCACACAGCCCGATGGTACCGATGCCGCAGTAGGCATCCACCACCGTTTCCCGGCCGGTCAGCCCTGCCAGTTGGATAGCCGCCCCATAAAGCACTTCGGTCTGCACCGGGTTGACCTGATAAAAGCTGCGGGAGGAAATGGCAAACCGCAGACCACATAAAGTATCCAATACAAAACCGGGACCATAGAGGACTTTTTCCCGGTTACCCAACACCGCACTGGTGGCGGTGGGGTTGCAGTTGTGGACGATGCCTGCCACCCACGGAGCTGCCTTGCGCAGCGCCGCGCAGAAGTTCCGCGCCCCCGGCAAAGCAGGCCCCGGCGTGACCAATGTGACCAACACATGGTCATCCCGCGTGGCGCGCAGCACCACATGGCGCAGCAGTCCGGTCCCCCGGTCCTCGTCATAGGCGGTCCAGCGACAGCTTTGCGCCGCTTCGGTCACCGCCGCCAGCGTACGATTCAAAATCTGCTGTTGTAACAGGCAGTCCCCACCGGGCAGCACCCGATGGGTGCCCTCGGCATAAAGACCGCAGACCAGTTTTCCTTGCCGCATGGCGAAACTGGCGATGGCTTTGTTCCGATAATGCCACGGTTCGTCCATCCCCCGCACCGCTTCCACGGGGGCAAACCGCCCCAACAGCGTTTGCAGCCGCGCCTGTTTTTGCGCCAACTGCTGGGGATAGGGTGTGGTCAGCAGCGGACATCCGCCGCAGTGCTGGGACACATTGGGACAGGTCTTGTTCATCGCAGGGGTTCCTTTCCGGCAGATTTGCCCAAAACCGCTGGGTGTGCTACAATAAAAACAGCGCATCGGTCCCCCGCCGGGACCATACACTGGGATAGATCCCACACAAACGGAGGCAAACGGTATGAATGTACTTTTGATCAACGGCAGCCCGCACAAAAACGGCTGCACTTATACGGCCCTGAACGAAGTGGCCGGTGCCTTGCAGCAGGCCGGCATCGAGACTACTATCTTTCACATCGGGGCAGCGCCGGTAGGCGGCTGCGTAGGCTGCGGCGGCTGTGCCAAGGCCGGAAAATGTGTATTCGGGGGCCCGGGCGCCGAGGTCCTGCCGCTGGTAGAAAAGGCCGACGGCATCGTGTTCGGCGCGCCGGTTCACTATGCCACGGCAGCGGCCAGCATGCTGGGCTTTATGCACCGGTTAGGGATGAGCGGCGGCGCCTATCTGCGCCACAAGCCCGCTGCGGTGGTCACCAGCGCCCGTCGCGCCGGAACCACCACGGCGCTGGAAGCCATGGAGAAGATTCCCCAGTTCTTTGAAATGCCGCTGATCAGCTCCACCTACTGGCCCATGGTTCACGGCGGCAACGCCGAGCAGGCCCTGCTGGACGAAGAAGGCTGCCAGATCATGCGCAACTTGGGCCACAACATGGCGTGGATCCTGCGCTGCATCGAGGCCGGCAAAGCCGCAGGCATCGAAGCCCCGCAGGCAGAAAGCGGCAAGCGCACCAACTTCATCCGCTGAGAAATCTTTCCAAGGCCGGACGCACCGCGCGCCCGGTTTTTTGTTTTACCCCAGCAGCATCTGCACAGCCCATCCGTAGAGCTGCCAGCCCGCCAAGGCGAATCCGCCCCCAAAGGCAAGACCCGCCACCACATCGCTGGGATAGTGTACACCGGTAATGACCCGAGAAGCCGCAATCAGCAAGGCCAAGGCCACCAAGGCAATTCCCAAGGGCAGGCTGCAATGCCATGCCACTACGGCGATGGCCGCTGCCGAAAAGCAGTGGCGACTGGGCATACTGCGCCCCTTCTCTTTTTTAGGGAACAGAGGCTGATAGCCCATGGCTGTATAAGGCCGGGGACGGTTGATGCGGGTTCGCAGGGCACTGCCCAGCCAGAATGCTGCCGCCGGGACGAGCAGCGTCGGCAAAAACTGCGCTTGCCGGCGCGCCGCCAGCCAGAGCAGCAGTGCGCCATACAACAGATAGACCGCTGCCACCGCCCCACGGCTGACCAGATACAGCCCCCGCCGTGCGGCCGGACGTGCGTTGAACCAGCCGATGATCGCCCGGTATTGCTCTTCTTTCATGGACAGCCCCTCCTTGTTGGTATAAGGATAGCATCCCGCAAAAGGCTTGTCAAACCGCCGACCTTGTGTTTATAATAAAGTCAGTCTGGAAGAATACGGAGGATTTGCCTTTGTTTGGTTTTGCAAACGCCCTGCTGCTGGCTCTGTTTGCCGCAGCTGCGGTAGATTTGATAGCAAGCTGGCACCGCTGCGGCGGGCCTGCGGCGGCGCTGCGCTGCCTATGGAAGCAGGAACACCTGCTGTTCGGTCCATGGGGGGAGGCTGCCCGGCTGCGGTTGGGCCAGTATGCCTTCTGTTTGGGATTGGCCCTCTATGAGTTCACTGTGGTTTTTTGCAACAGCACAGCACGGGAGCATTGGCCTTGGCTGCAGGCACGAGTTTCCCCGGTGCTGGATACCGTGATGTACCTTGCCTTTTTTGCCAAGATTTTGCTGGGCACCCGGTACAACTGGCGCAATTTGGGCCTTGCCGGAGCGTTGTATTTTATTGCCCGCTGGGTGTATTTCAATGGGCAAAACATCTGGTTTTTAGGCTTGGCGGTGGTACTGCTGGCCGCCAAGGATGTACCGCTGCGCCGGGCCATGAAAGCCTTTTTGGGCTGCGGTGTGCCCACGCTGGCACTGGTAGAGATCCTGCATTTTGCGGGCATCCTTGCCCCCGGTGCCACCAGTGAACGGGACGGCAGTTATCGGCTGCTGTTCGGCTACGGACACCCCAACACCTTCGGCGGCATCGTGTTTGGTCTGGTGCTGGCATGGGTGCTGCTGCGCCGAGCCAAACTGCGCTGGGTAGAACTGGCCGGTGTGGCAGCGGTGGCAGTTTTTCTGCTGGTGGGGCCGGCCTCCCGCTCGGCAGCGCTTTGTATGCTGTTGCTGGCCCTTTTACTGGCCGCCGCCAAACTGGTCGGCCATCGTCCCGCCCCCAAACCGCTGGCGGCACTTTGCGCCGCGCTGGTGGCGCTGGTAGGCGCAGTCAGTATGATCTTACCGCTCTTTGTCATCAAGATCGGCCCTTGGGCCAACGCCATCGGCCCCGCATGGCTGCGCCGTCTGGATGAACTGCTGACCTGCCGAATCTCCCTTTCCTGGGCGGCCTACCGCATGTACGATGTGAAAATTGCCGGGCAGATGCTGATGGAATGGCCCATTTTGGACAACATCTTTGTCTATCTGCTCTACCAGTTCGGTCCGGTACTGCTGCTGATTGCCGCCGTATTGATGATGGTGGCCCTGTACGGCTACGCCCGCCGTGGCAGTTGGCAGGAGGTCACCTGTCTGGTGGCAGTGCTGCTCTACGGCTATATGGAAACGCAGGTTTTGCACATTACCAGCGACCCGGCGGCGCTGCTGCTCTGCGGTGCTATTTTTGCCGTGCCAATCTCCCGTTGGAACAACGAGTCGGAATCCTAACCCAAAGCAAAACGCGCATGCGGAATACCCGCATGCGCGTTTTTTGTATATTAGAACGGCCACAACTGCCATGTGGCAATGGGAATCTTAAAGGAAGCACCTTGCAGCATTTGTACAAGGAAACAGATGCCGCTGATGATATGCCAAAGCAGCGCTGCTGCACAGATGGCCAAACGCCCGCCCAAACAGGCCGTGCGGCTTCCTGCGCGCCACGCGGTCCAGCCCCGCAGCCAAGCACAAAAAGATTCCAAGAAAAAGATCCAGAAGCAGATAAAGGGCCCCCACCAGAGATTGGCATGACTCATCCGGTCTCCGCTTTCGATGATCAGCAGTGCCTCGGCCATCGCAATGGCAAAGGTCAGCAGGCTGAACCGGTAGCGGAAGTTCCCCCATGCACGGCGTCCCAGCAGCACCGCCACTGCGCCCACAAACACAAAGGAACGAACCAAGCCGCGGCGCGAGGCTTCGGTAAACAAGCCCCAAGAAATTTCGTGGGTGGCAAATTCCGCCGGGTCCACCTGAAATACCAACTGCAAGCCGCCGCTTTCCCCGCCGAAGAGCACCACGGATTCCAGCAGGCATAATGCAATGCTGGGCAGCACGCTGCATCCCACAAGGATTTCACACTTGAGGTTGGTGCCCCGGGTCCGCACAAGGTCTATTACCAACACCACCAAAAGTGCCGGTGCAAAGGCGAAAACCAAGCTCGCTTTAAATCCGGTTGCTACTGTAAGCAACACCGTATAAACCAACCAGTCTCGGCGGTTTAGCCCGCTCTCCATCTGCTGCCAAACACGGTAAAAACTCACCACCGCCAGCAACGCAAAAGGCGCCAGCATGATGTAGGTGGTATTATGGTAGTTGACACCGTTGACAGTACCCAGATACCAGTATCCGCCGCGGGGGATCCAGACCGCCTGCGACAGGTTGACGATCAGGCTAACGATCCATCGTACCGGGGCGGACATCTGCGGCGCGGCAGGACGCAGGGCCCAAGCAAATACCCCCATTGCGGCCACCTGAAAAATAGCCAACAACACCGCCATGCCCCACTCTTTGGCCAGTGCATAGGCCGGCGGAATCAAAAGATAGGCAAGGGTATAGACTTCCCCCCGCAGGGCTTCGTCCAGATGTTGGGGCAGGTCCGAGGGGAACCCCTCCGTGGCGCAGAGTTGATGGTAGTGCAGGCTGCACATTGCAACAAAGTATACCGCCATCAAAACAAACGCCAACAACCGTTGTCCCCATCGCTTTTGCTGTTCTTGCATATAGAAATCCTCTTTGCTAGAATCGGCGCCTTATTCCGCCGCCGTCAGTTGAATGCTGTCCCCCAGCACCGGATCGGTTTCGGGGATGGTCAGCCATAGGCCACCGTCCTCCGCGTTGCCGCTGACCAGTGACTGAACCGGTACGGTGTAGGCGGTTTCGGTGCCGTCGGCACTGCGGGTGGTATATTGCAGCACACCCTCCGTATCGGCTCGGGGCGGCAGATAAACTGTTACGCCGGTCACCGTTTCCAACGGCTCATCGGCCCCAAGCCCCAGCCACGCAATGTCGTAATTCTTATCGGCACCTCGTCCGATGCCCAACCGGTAGACAGTGGTTTCCTCATGGGATTCACCACGCCAAACCACCAGTGCATGGGCGTTGGTGTTGGTGTCGGCATAGCGCTGGAAAAACGCCTTCTGGGCTGTCAGGTTACCGCCCCATACGATGAAGTCGCAAACCACCGGATCCTCGGTGCCCACTTCGTCGGCAATACCGGCAGCCACCGCCTCACCAAAGACGGTATAATCCCGCCCGCCGCCCTCGTAGGAAGCTCGGGTCAGCGACCGCTGCCATACCACCGAGAACGCCATGCCTGCCGCCAGCAGCACGCTGACCACCGCCCGACGGCGGGGCCACCAACTTTTACGCCGGGCCCAGCGCAGCAGCCAGATCAATACGGCGGCTGCCATCAGGCCCACGCCGAACGATTCCACCGTCTGGGGAATATAGCCGTGCCGCCAGTCCACGTTGCCGTCCTGTTGATATTTAGGCGACACCGCAATGAGCAGCGCCGGGGCAGAGAGCATCGCCAATCCGGTAAGGAAAAGGATGCCGTTTTCCTGCGGGGTGGGCAGCCGATCCAGCGCGGCCAACACAAGGATCACCGCCACAGCCAGCACCACGCCACAGATCACATCGGAAACTTCCACCGGACCGGGTCGCATTTTGCCCGCGATCATAGCGTTGAGGGGGAACCCTGCCGACATCTGCATAACCCAGGTCCGCAGAATGGCCACCAAATCGAAATTGGGAGAAATGCCTTCCAGATTGGCGGCATCCCCCGCCAAAATTCCCGCAGCACGCAGGGCGTTGACCACCCGCGCCCCCACATTGAAGGCCAGCGCAGCCCCCTCCCCTGCCAAGATAGGCAGGCTGAGACGCAGGGCCGGGCGCACCTTGCCGGTGTAGAGCCATGCCAGCCCGAAGAGCGGCACAATATACACAAAGCCGATCTCAAAAGTGGCGCAGGCGTGTAACGCGCAATACGCCGCTATCACTGCCCAGCGTTTATGGCCGGTGTCCTGCCAGCGCAGCACGCACAGCCCCGCCACCAGCACCGGCAGCAAGGTGCTTTGCACCAAAGCGCCGTAGGAATACAGGCTGTTGCCGGTGGAGTCCTGCCAAAGCGAAAACATCATAGGCATCAGGCAGAAGCACAGCATGCCCAATTTTTTGTTATGGGTCGCCTTGCCCACCAACCAACCGGTCAGGGCAATATCGGCGTAGGTCCAAGCCAAAATATAGAGCCTATACCCCACCAAGTCGCCCAAAAAATAGCTGGTCCAACCAATCAAAGGCGGAGAAGAAAAAGGCCGGAACCGCCCTGCCTGCAACAAAAACTGGGGCAAAACCGACTTCCAGTTCATGAGCAGAACGTCCCAGAAGGTATGGTGGGTAGCATAGTAATAGTTTTGCAGGTTGATGATCTCGTCATCGCCGCCCAGCTGGGCGCAGGTGGTGATGCTCAGGTACCACCATCCCGCCGCAAAGGACAACAGACATACCGCCGGCCAAAACCAGCGCTTTTCCGTCCAACGTTTCAGTTCCATCGGTTATTCTCCGTCACGTTCAGTCCAGCGGAATGTAGTAGACAAGCCCGCTTTCGTGGGCGATCACATCCCCTTCTTCGCAGCCAGCCGCTGTCATGAGATCCTCCAGCGTTTGCTGCTGTTCCGCTACCGCGTAACCGTCCAGATCCAGATAGATGCCTGCCACGCCTTGCGCCCGCAGTTCCGCTACCATGGCGTCAGGTTCCAACTGGCTGGTCTCTTGATACCAGACACCGTTCTCGGTACCGTATCCGGCACCGTAACTAAACCGCAGCGTGTCGCTGTGCAAGGGGCCGCGCAGCAAGGTATAATCCCACATATTGTTGAGGGATCCATTCTCAAAATTCTTCATATAGGGCAGTTGGAAGATCACTGCGCCGTCACCGGCTTCCGCTTCCACCTGTTCCATAAAGGCAGCATCCTGATACCAAGTGGTCTGGACCTTCTCATAGTTGGGGGTAAACAGGCCCTGCTGTTCCCAGTAGCTGTACCCCATGACGACCACCAGCACCACCGCAAACAAGCGTTTTGCCCGGCCTTTTCGGGTTTGCAGACAATGTTCAGCCCAGAGCCCCACTGCCAACAAGGCCAAAAAGGCAATATAAGGGCTAATACGGTTGTACCCGCGGATATAGCGCACCAGAATGCCGATCAAGCCGCCGAAGCTGGCAATCGAGGCCAACAGCAGTGCCGCTACGTTCAGACGCCCCAACAGCCAAACCCGGTCCCCCAGACGAGGGGTCTGAGTCTTACCGGACTGCCAATCATGGTTTTTGAAGAGCAGCACCAGCAGTACAAGAAAGCCCACCACGCCCACAATGCCCAGATAACCGTAGGCATTTTCGTTGTACATGGGGCCTTCGTCGGTGGCCAGCAGATGGAAATACTGTTTGAGCCATTTGGCCAGTTTATCCCAGCCGTACCCATTGGGCGAGAGCAGTAAGCTGCTGATCCGCAGGCTGTAAATGTCAGCGCCGATAGGGCTGCGATACACGCCATTGGTCAGGGTGCTGCCCACCCCAGCCAGCATCCCCAATACCATGGGGAAAAAGTCAGGGATCATCCACGCCACAATCTCGGCAATGGTCAAAAAGCAGGGCACACCGGCGGCCAGTTTCCGGTCCCGCAGGATCAGGCACAGCGCCGTGATGCAGAGGAAAAAGCAGGTAAAATAGGGGTAGTACGCCGCACCGTTGTTGGCGATTCCCCATGCAAAGGCAATGGCCAGCCAGTTGCGCCGATTGCGGAAAAAGCCCTTGCCCGGTCGGGCAAAGGTGGGATCCTCGGCACACCACAGACAAAGCAGAATCGAGAACGGCACAAATTCCACAGCGGCCAGCATCATATGTCCGGCCAACCGTTGCTGCACATAGGGGCAGATGCCAAAGGTCACACCGAAGGCAAACGCCAACCAACGCCGCATGCCCACCATGCGAAACACCGCATAGCCGGCCAAAGCATTGGCGAAGGGAATGACCAGCACGTACAGGTTAAAGACGATGCCGGTATCCTTGGTAAACAGCCCTACGAAAGCCACAAACAGGTCGTAGATCAGGTCATAGTTGGGTTCGTAGGGGCTGGGCGGCTGGTAGAAAGGCCACCCCAGCGACTGGGTCAGTTCGCCGTAGCTGCGCTGCACCTGCCCTACCCAGTAGATGCCGTCGCCGCCGTAGAGCATTGGCACATGCCAGTCCAGCCGCCAAAGCTGAAAGAAAAAATACTCCGTCAAAGCGATGGCGGCGATCACCAAAAGGATCATGCCGCCTTCCTGCAACAGATTTTGCTTTTTGTGTAACGTCATAGGGTTCCTCATTCGCCGCGCTGCATAGCGGCCACATAGGCGTCGCAAACTTCCTCCGCCGGGCCGTCCCCCCGCAGATGGCCATGGTCGATCCAGATGGCCCGCTTGCAGAGCTGTTTGACCTGATTGATGTCATGGCTGACAAAGAGCAGCGTCGTGCCGCCGGACAGCATCTTTTCCATGCGCTGATGGCATTTTTGCTGGAACATAAAATCGCCTACCGACAGGATCTCGTCACAAGCCAGAATTTCGGCCTCCACTTCGGTGGCAATGGAAAAGCCCAGCCGGGCGATCATACCGCTGGAGTAGTTTTTCACCGGCACGTCCACAAAGTCCCACAACTCGGCAAAGTCGATGATATTTTGGAAATGTGCCTCCATATACTCCCGGTCATGGCCCAGCACTGCCCCGTTGAGAAAGACGTTTTCCCGGGCGGTAAGCTCCAGATCAAAACCTGCGCCCAGCTCGATAAGCGGGGCAATTTCGCCGTTGACACGCACAGTTCCCCGTGTAGGATACATGACCCCCGCGATGAGCTTGAGCATCGTGCTCTTGCCGCTGCCGTTGCGGCCGATCAAGGCCACCGATTCCCCCTGTTCGATGGAGAAGGAAACATTTTGCAGGGCGTAGAACTCATTGAAAAAGAGCTGATGTTTCAGCAATTTGACGGTGTATTCTTTAAGGGTCTCGGTTTTTTCCTGCGCCAGATTAAAGCGCATCGAGACGTCTTGCACCTGAATGATGGGCATAGCGAGCGGCTCCTTACAGATACAGAATAAAGTTGCGCTGCAGCTTGCGGAAGGCCGCGAGCCCCAGCACCATCATGACCACTGCACTGGCAATGCAGGCGAACCAAGTATTGGGACCGGGCACAAAGCCATACATAACCAGACAGCGCAGGCAGTTGACATAGTGATACAGCGGGTTGAATTTAACGACCTGCTGCATAAAAAGAGGCAGCTGCGAGAATGGATAGAAGAGCGGGGTGGCGTACATCCACGCCATAGTCAGAATGCCGTACAGATACTGCAAATCCCGGAAGTAGACCGCCAGCGCCGACAAAAGCAGCGCCATGCCGCAGCAGAACAAAAACAGAAGCAGCAGCGGTGCCCAGACCAACAGCAGCGTGGGGTAGATGGGCGACCGGGTGATGAGCATGACCAACACGATGGCAGTCAAGCTGAACAGCAGGTTTACAAAGCTGGACACCACCCGGCTGATGGGAAAGATAAACTTGGGCACGTACACTTTTTTGATCAGGGAAGAATTGCCCAGTACGCTGCCCATACCCATATTGGTGCTTTCGTTAAAGAAGCTGAACAGCGTATTGCCGCAGATCAGATAAAGCGGATAGTTGGGAATATCCCAGCGGAACATGTACGAAAAGACCAGCGTTTGCAGCAGCATCATAAGCAGCGGATTGAGGATGCTCCACACGTAGCCCAGAAAACTGCGGCGGTATTTGACCTTGAGGTCACGGGTGACCAATTCCCGGATCAGCGGGCGGTATTTCTTGAAGTGGCCCCAGCTGGTGCGCAGCTGGCCTTGGGGTTGGTGTTGCATGGGTTCGGTTCTCTCCCCTATTTTTTACAGTTTAAACGGCGTGTCGCCGGCCAGACCGTCGGCACGCAGCATATTTTCCATCACGTCGATGTCGGCGCTGACATCCAGTGCATCCTCCTGAAAGAGCTGATCCAACTGGGTTTCAAAGGCGTGCACCAGCGTGTCCATCGTCTGCTCAATGCGGCGTTTGGACTCGGTGATATTCTCTCCTTCGACCCCCTGCGCATCCAACTCCGCGTAGGTTTGCAGCAGCTTTAAGGAGGTCGGCAGATAATAGTCCATGAACTTGCGCATCCGGGGCAGTTTATCAGGGTCGGCCTTGGCTTGCTCGAAAATTTTGGCCGAGACTGCCTCCAACCGGCTGATCTTATCGCTCATCTCCTCGTCGGGGATGGCGTCGTTGACCCGGCGCAGTTCCTCTAAGATTTTTTGGTATTGGTCCTTTTCCTCGGCGGCAGGCTTTGCCTTGCGCGGCTTTTTGGGGGTCGGTTCCGGCGCTTTGCCTTCCACCACCAGATACCGGCGGCGCATATCCAGATAGGCATCGGGGCCAAACACCCCGTCATCGATGCAGTTTTCCAGATGCTTACAGCACTTCTCGTAACTGCAGGGCACAGCCGCAGCAATGTCGGCAATGGGCATGTTTTTGGCATCCCCCACGATGTTGTCGATCTTTTTGCGCATCCGGCGATTGGTGCGCACGGTATGCGCGCCAAACAGGCACCCTACGCCGCCGGTCAGCATCATCAGGACAGGGATCATCTCTTCCAACACCCAAGTCCAGTAATATCCGCCTTCCACCAACGCATCGGGCAGCCAATACATGCCGTCAGGCAATGCCAGCAAACCGCAGATCAGCAGGGCCACACCGGCGATGGTCAAACCTGTGATCAAGCCCTGACCGCCCTCCTTTTTAGGAGTCGCTGCCGGCTTCGCCTTATTGGCAGAGCGCTCCTCTTGGGCATAGACAGGGGTTTCTGTTTCCGTATAGACCGGTTCGATCGGGATGGACATATCTTTTCGGGTCCGCCGCCGGGCTGCCTCCTCAAAGCCGCCCAACCGCCCATTGCGCATGGCACGGTTCAGTATGAGGAAGACGATTCCCAACGGCCACCACACCACAAAACCGATGACAATGGCCCACCACGGGAACTGGAAGGGGCCGTCGCCGCGATGGTATTCGTCCTTGCTGTACCGGTTTTGGTAGCGGTTGCCGCTGCCGCTGTAAGGATGGTTGGGATCGGTGTAACGGGGGTCTTCGTCCTGTTTGGGCATACTCTCTCCTCTTTTGCTCAGGGAATGTCGGCCAACAGTTGTTTGACTTCGTCGCTCAAATAGTAGGTGCTGCCGGCCTGATAGGGGTTGTTTTTATTATAAGGCACATGGGTACACAGATAGCTGACCCACTTGTTGTATCCCGAAACGGTCAGATGGACGCCGTCGGGCTGGGCATAGTCGGTAAGCAGATACCCGGATTCATCACTGAACTCGGCGTTGAGGTCGAGGAAATAGCAGCCCCGCTCCACGCACATCTGCTCAATAGAGGCATTGATGGAAGCCAACCGATCCGGCGCCAGACCGGGCGCGTCATCCTCCACCTTTTCCTGCGTGGCAGACAGAACCGACTGAACATACAGGGCCGTGTTGGGCAAGGCCGCCTGCAGCTCGTCCAGCATACGGCCATAATAGTTCAAAAAGCTCTCGTCGTTGCCGGTGGATACCAGCGCGTTGGTGCCGATCAAGATATACAGTTTGGCGGGCTGAGCATTGGTAAGCACATCCATCGCCACTTCTTCGCCCCGGTCGGGGTTTTCTACCGTGGTGCGGTTGACGATGCTGTTGGGGCTGACGCCCTCATAGCCGCAGATCAGCGCCCCGCCTACGTCGATGTTATATTCACTTTCACAGAAGCCGGCGGTCAGCGAGTCACCCAGAAAAGCCGCATCGGCAAACCAAGAGGTATCCACCCGGCCAAATTCCGGCAACGCCGTGGGCGCCGACGGAACCGCCGTATAGGTATAGCCCGCATCTGCGGTTTGTTCCACCGGGCCCACATTGCCCCAGTTCAGTGTCTGCGTGGCGGTTTCGCTGTTGCCGGAACCGCCGTAAGGCAGCGGGGCCACCAACTGGGCACTGCCGGTGGGGGTTTCCTCGACGGGGGCCGGCTCACCGGTCACGCTGCGGGGCAAAAGCAGGGTGATAATGCCGGACAGCAGCAAAATGCCCCCTACCGTACCCGCAAAAAAGGTGCGGCGGCGACGACGGCGGCGCTCCCGGGCACGGCGGGCAGCCGCCCGCTGCTGTTCCGGCGTAAGCGGACCGCGGCGCGCAGCGCGCTGTGGGTCGGGACGGCGCGGGGCATCCGGCCGAGCCCATCCGTCCTGCCAGTTGTATTCCGATTCCGGCTGAGACCGCCGCGGGCGGTCCCGGTCGGGACGCTGTGGGTTCGCCATGGGCACTTTCCCTCCTCCACAGGCAAATTTGACTATATTCAGTATGATTATAGCACAAACCGGCCGATAAAAACAGAGGCAAACGCAAGATTTTACCGCTCTGTCAACTGTGCCACGCTTTCGTCGTTCCAACGGCAAAAATTCATCTCTTCGCGACATCTGTGCCCGGTCTTACCGCTGGCTAGCGGCCCATTTTTCTCTTTTGCTGGTGCGCCACCATCGCGATCAGAGGCCGCCGGGGCACCAGACGGCTCAGCGTCATACCGACAGCCATCATCGGGCCCGGCACAATGATGGTCTTACGGCGGCGGATTCCTGCCAGCGCGCTGCGCACGCAGGCCTGTGCCGAAATACCGGGCAGTGCAAACTGTACCTGTGCCACCGCATTGAACTCGGTATTCACCGGCCCGGGGCAAAGGCATCCCAAATAGACCGGACTGCGGCGTGCCCGCAGTTCTGCCGCCACCGACTGGGTCAAGCTGACCACATAAGCCTTGGTGGCATAGTAGGTGGCCATATAGGGTCCTGCGGGAAGCAACCCTGCGCTGGACCCTACATTGAGCAAGGCGCCGCCGCCCTGCTTCTCCATCTTTTGGACCATCCCTTTGGTCAGGATCTGTACCGCCCGTACATTCACATCCACCATCTGCAATTCCTTGGCAAGGTCCACCTGCTCAAACACCCCGCAGGCACCAAATCCGGCGTTGTTGATAAACAAATCTACCCGGCGGTCCTGCAAAGCGTCCAGCAGCCCCAGACAAACCTCTGTCTGGGACAGATCCGCCGCAAGGACCTCGCACCGGGTGGGCAACTCCTTTGCCAAGGCTTCCAATCGCTGGGTCCGGCGGGCAACCAGCAACAGGTCGTACCCTTGTGCCGCCAGTTGGCGGGCAAATTCCGCCCCAATGCCGGAGCTGGCACCGGTGATCACTGCAAAAGCTGCCATGGCAGCCTCCCTTCTATAACAAAAACCGACCCGCGCAATGCGGGCCGGTTCAAACGACACGACTTAATGGCGACGTCCTACACCGCCGCCGCGGCTGGAACCGCCCCCCGGACGGAATCCACCGCCGGAACGGCCTGCCCCGCCGAAACCACCGCCACGCGGCGGACGAGGAGCACCTCCGAAACCACCGGGACGAGGACCACCCGGACGAGGACCGCCAAAGCCGCCGGGGCCCGGACCAAAACCGGGCGGGGGCGGCGGCGGGCGCCGAGGACGGCGCGGCCGGGATGCACGGCCCAAGCTGTACCAGAACAGACCGTTGGCAACCCCACCGCCACGAGGCGGACGGGGCCCAGAGCCCCGGGGCCGGGTCAGGCTGGCCAGCAATGCGATGACCAACAGCACGGCAAAAACAATCAAAAGCACCGTCACAAAGCTGATGCCTCCCCTCTGCTGCGGAGCCGGAGCCTGTGCGGCATTGTCCAGCGTGGAAACCGGAATGCCGTAGATGGTACACAGTTCCTCGGCAATGGCCCGCACCGTCTGCTGGGTGCCGGTATCATAGTCCTGCTTGACCCAGTTGGGTTCCAGATCTTCGTCTAAAATGGTGCCCAGTTTGCTGATGGGGAGCTGGGTCTCCAATCCAGCGCCACGGGTCACAAAGTAGTCATCCTCCCCCGGCACCAGCAGCAGCAACACACCGTTGTCCTTATCGGCAGACCCCAGTCCCCATGCATTCAGCACGTCATAGGCGTACCCTTCCATGGTGGAATTGCCGATGTACTCGGTGGTATATACGCCGATCTGCGCGCCGCAGGTGTTTTGCAGCGCCACCGAAAGGCCCTCTACATACTCCTCCGTGTCGGAGGAAAGGATATTGGCATAGTCGTTGACGGCGGTGTTGGGGTCCAACTCCGGCGCCGCCAACGCCGGGAGCGCCGTCACCGCCAGCAGGCAGAACGCCGCGGCGGTGGCCGCGATGCGGCGAAGGTATCTTTGCATGTCCTGTTTCCTCTTCAAGTTCCTGTGGTTACGGTTCCTCCATCGCTGGGGGCGAAGGTCTGCAGCGTACCTGCATCCCACAAGCCCGCAAGCACCTTAGCGGGGAAGCCCGAAACCGTCTCGTTGTAGGCCTCAGCCTGCGTGTTATACTCGGCTGCCGCCCGTTGGATGGTCGCCTGTGCCGACGTGAAACTATCGTACAGGTCGTCCAACTGTCCTTTGGTTTTGGCATCAGCCGTATCGGCAGCCGCGGTGTACAAAAGGTCCACCGCCCCTACCAACGTGGTGTTGCAGCTATACTGCACTGCCGGCTGGGCTGCGTCCGCCTCGGCATTCCAACGGTCCAGCGCCGCCTGTGCGGCCTGTACATCGGCATCCGCCTCCCCCAGCACGTTGGAGGCCACCCGGATCAGGCTGGCAGCCGCGTCGGTCTGGGTGGCAAAGTCCCCCTGTATGCTGTGGCCATATTCATCCTGCTGGGTCGTATAGATCTGAGCTGTGCGGCTGCGCAGCCCTTTCAGCCGCGCACCGCCGATGCCGAACACCGACACCAGCGCCAAGACCACAAGGGCCAGTACTGCCGTGGGACGTTTTTTGGCCGGCGGCGGCAGTTTGGTTTCCACTTCGCCCAGCACTTCCAGCTGGGGACCGTGGATGACAAAAGTTTCCTGTTGTTCGAGTTGCATGACAGCTCCTCTGCTGCGATGGGCCGCCTAAGCGGTCAGGCGTTGATCTCCAGCAATTTGGCGCGCAATTCGCCTTCGATGCGGCCCAGTTCCTGCTCGGCATTGGCCCGCTTGGCTTTGCCGTCGGCGCGGATCTTGTTCAGTTCATCCAGCGTTTCGATGAGCTGCTTGTTGGTCTGCTGCAGCGTCTCGATGTCCACGATGCCCCGCTCCGACTCCTTGGCAATGTCGATGGTGCCCTGCTTGAGGGTAGCGGCGTTGCGCTTGAGCAATTCGTTGGTGGCGTCGGTCACCGCCCGCTCGGCCTTCATAGCCTCCTGACTATGGGCAATGCCCAATGCCAGCACCATCTGGTTTTTCCACAGCGGAATGGTGTTGACGATGGTGGTCTGGATCTTTTCCGCCATCATCGTATCGTTGGACTGGATCAGCCGAATCTGCGGTCCCATCTGGATGGAAACATTGCGGGTCAGTTCCAGATCGTAGAGCTTTTTCTCAAACCGGTCGCACAAGTCCGCCAGATCTCGGGCTGCCTGCGCATCCTCGGGCAGCTGGGTACGCTGGGCTTTCTCCTGCGCAGCTTTCAGCTCGTTGCTGCGCACGGCGGCCAGCTTTTTCTTGCCCGCCAGAATATACATGGTCAGCTCTTTGAAATAAACCAAGTTGAGCTGATACATCTTATCCAGCATGGTGATATCCTTCATCAGGGTGACCTGATGATCCTCCAACTGGGCACGGATGCGCTCCACATTTTTGTCGGCGCTCTCGTAGCGGGTCTTGAGCTGCTCGATGTTGTTGCCCGCCTTCTTGAAGAAGCCGAAGATGCCTTTGGGCTGTTCGGCGGTGGCGTCAAAGCCTTGCAGCTCCGCGATCAGCCCGGTGATCAGGTCCCCGGTCTCCCCCATGTCTTTGGTCTTGACCCGGGAAAGGGCGGTCTCGGAAAAATCACTGAGTTTCTTCTGGCTGGCCGCACCGTACTGCAGCACCATCTGGGAGTTGGTGATGTCGATCTTCTCGGCAAAGTCGTCCACCATCTTCTGCTCTTCCGGGCTCAGCGGCGTATCTTCCACCTTGACCGGTTCCGCCTGCTTGGCCTCTTCTACCGCCTTCTCTTCTGCGGTGGGGTCAAGCGTCAGGCTCGGGGTTGCATCCAGCGTCAGGCTGGGGGCTGCGGGCACGTTCAGATCCAATTCCTTGCTCAGGTCAGCCATAGGAGTTCCATCCTTTCTCATCTTTCATCATTATTTGGTCAAGTTTTGACTTTTCAAAATGCTGTCCAGCACTTCAATGTCGGTAGAAATATCCATTGCTTCCGCACTGTACAGTGCATCCAGCTGATTTTCAAACGCCTTGGCGGTGGTGTCGGCGTTACGGCGCAGATCGGTGAGGATCTGTTCGGCGTTTTCGCCCCGGACACCGTTTTTCTCCAAATTGGCATAGGCGCTCATCAGCTTGACCACCTCTGGCAGATAATACCGCGCAAAACGGTCGATCTGCCGCGCCTTATCGGGGGCACCTTCCACCACCGAAACAATGCTGCGGCCGGCTTTCTCCATCCGGTCCATCGCCCGGGAAAGTTGTGTATCGGGGATGGCGTCATTCAAGGCATGCAGCGCATCCAGATTGGCCGTGATGCCATTGAGCATAGCATCCACTTCCTCGCTGCCGGTGGCATAGGGTACCAGCGTGCGCACTACCCGCATGGGGCACAAACGCCGGGCAACCAGATAGACCACCGCACTGCTCACTGCCACAATGGCCAGATTGCCCACCGTGTAGGGCGGGAATAACAGCGAGGCCACCGGCCATGCCAAAGCCGCCAAATACAGCGGCAAAACCGGGCGGACCTGCTTTTCCTCCCATTTGCTCATGGCGCCTTTTCCTCCTGATGAAATAATAGACCTATTATAGAACAAAAACCGCTTTGTTTCAACCGTGCAGTTGTAAAAAAGGTGCTAACGCCGTTCCCCATGCCTGCCGCAGTTTTTCCATCGACCACGCCGCATTGGCTGGGCTGGTACTGGGCAAAACGGTGGCAGGCAATCCGGTCAGCGGCTGGGCATACCGGGCATACACCCGGCCCGACGCCGCCCCATTGCAGAACACCGCCTGTACCCCCAACTGACGGATCAGCGCCGCCACATCGTTGGGCTCCACATTGCGGATGGACGCATCGGATGCACCCCGAATATCGCAGGCGCCGATGGTATCCCACACCGCCAGATGATGGCGCAGGATGATGGCCTTTTTGGCTTCCAAGTCGTCCCAAGCAGGGGGTGCTTCCCCGGTAATCGCGGCCATCAGCGGCCAGAATCGGTTCTGCGGATGCCCATAAAAGAACCCCTGTTCCCGGCTTTTGGGGCTGGGAAAACTGCCCAGAATCAGTGCCCCGGCCTGCGTCCCATGCAGCGGTGGCAGCCCCGGCCCCACATGGGTGTAGGCGGCCTTGGTCACCGCCATCTTAAAAAGCCTCCGGCCACAAGCGGCGGCAGAGTTCCGCCACCCCGAAGGGCGCAGCATCCGGTCCCACACAGTCGGCAGCCGCCTTAGCCGCTGCGCTGCCGTTGGCCATCGAAATGCCTAGTCCGGCGGCTTGCAGCATGGACACGTCATTGTCGCCATCGCCTACCGCCACACAGTCCGCCGGGGTCAGGCCCGCCAACTGGGCCAGTTCGCACAGGCCCCGCCCTTTGTCCACCCCGGTCTGGGCGATGTCACAGCCGTTGCTGCCGGGATAGGAGTAGAGAAATTGCAGGCCCAGATACCCATACTTTTGCTGGAACTGTTCGGCCCGTTCCCGGGGCGCGAACCCGAAGGCGCCGAAAGGCATTTCCACCAAATGGTGGTCCTGATCTTCGCCGTCCACGATGTTGTTATGCAGATTCTTGGCTTTTTCCCGCTCCATAAACGTTTCATATCCCAGATAGGCATAGTTTGCGTCATGGAATGTGAAGCGCAGCGGCAGCTCATAATCCTCAAAGAAGTCTACCAGCGCATACATTTCCTCGTTGGTCAGGCGGTGCAGCGCCAGTTCATTGCCCTTACCGTCCAACAACTGGGCACCCCCGGCGCAAACCCAATAATCGGGTTTTACCGAGCGCAGCAGTCCTTTACCCACACCGGTACGTCCCCGCCCGGTGGCAATGGCGATCTTCACCCCGGCCCGCTGAACGGCGTTGACTGCGTCGGCGTTTTCCCGCGGGATGCGCTCGCAGCCATCGGGGCGCAGCGTACCGTCTATATCCAAAAGCAACAGCTTATATTTCATGAAAATTCCCTCCCGGGGGTATTATAACAAAGTCTACCGACTTCCCGCAAGGCATATTGTAAACAGGGGTGATGCAGATGCGGGGTGGTTTGGAGTTGGCCCAATCCAAGCGCCGTTGGCGCTGGGGAGTGGGAATCGTAGCGGCACTGTTGCTCCTAGGGAGCGCGCCCTGGCTGGCAGCCGCCTTTCCTGCCGGGTGGAGCTATCTGGACCGGCTTTTGGCGTCCCACGTTGCCCCTCGGTATGAGGAGCGGCTGGCAGACCTGACCGAGCAGAATGCCGCCCTGCATCATCAACTGGCTACGGCTGAAGCCGCTTTGGCAGAAAACGAAGCGCTGCGCAGGCTGCTGGACAGTCAGCGGGTAACGGGCAGTTGGCAGCCCGCTCGGGTGGTAGCACGGCAGCCCAATAGCGCCACGCTGGCTTGTACGGCAGCGGAAGGAGCTGCCGTGGTGGACCCGCAGGGGCGTTATGTAGGGCGTGTGGTGGAGAACCGCCCAGACGATACCTGCCGAATCGCCTTTGCCGGCACCGAGGAGAGCCCCTGCGCCGGACTATCCGGCAACTTTTCCGGGTTGTTGGCGCGGCACGGCGGCTGGGTTTTGACCGGTCTGCCCGCCGACTGCGGCTTGCCGGCAGGCACCGTAGTCACCACCCCCGGTGGGTATTGGCTGGGTACGCTGGCCGAAACGCCGCAGCCTGACGGCGACGGACTGACGGCCTCTGCGGCTTTGCAGGATACTGCCGACCAGAACAGTCTGGTGTTTTTTGTAAAAAAATGATTGCCATTTCGACAGAAATCGCCTATACTGGGAATACTATACAGGGAGGTGTTGCACCATGGCAAAACGACAAACCGGCCGCTCGACCGGCCGGGGGCGCATCGCGGTGTTGCTGATTTTATGCTGCGTCGTCTTTGTGCTGTTTTTTGCGCGGCTGGCTTGGATGCAGTTTGCCATGGCCGACCACTACGCGGAAAAGTTGGCCGAAGCCAGCTCCGCCAGTTACACCGTGGAGCAGCACGCGGCGCGAGGGGCGATCACCGACCGCAACGGGGTGGTACTGGCTCGAGATACCACCGTATACGACTTATATCTGCGGATCCCGGCACCTCCGGGCAGCAATTTACAGGAAACCGTACAAACAGTGCAGGCCATTACAGGCGGCAAGGATGTGGAAACACAACTTGCCGCCTTTTGTTCTGCCGTTTCGGCGGGGGAACTGTTGGTCATGGAATCGCTGAGCAGCGACCAGATGACGGCTATCTACCGTGCCGGTTTGGTGCAGAGCGGTGCCGCGCGGCTGGCAGCCCGCGGCGTGCGGACCTGGCCGGAGGGCGCTCTGCTGCCCCATGCGCTGGGATTCACGGGGCCGATCACCGCCGAGCAATGGCCCGCCGCCCAAGAAAAAGGGTTGGCTATGGACAGCATTGTGGGGCAAAGCGGCTTGGAGGCCGCCTATGACGACCTGCTGCGCGGGCAGGACGGACAACTGCTCATCAACACCGGTTTGGATGGTGCGGTGCGCACCACGGTGCAGCAAAGCTCGCCTACGCCGGGGGCCACACTGGTGCTGACGCTGGACGCCAAGCTGCAAACCGCCCTGCAGCAAGCGCTGGAGGAGCGGATCCAGACGCTGCGGACCACCGCTGCAACGGGCGGCGGACGGGAAACAACTGCCGGGGCCGCCATCGTGGTAGATGTGAAAACCGGCGGAATCCTTGCCGCTGCCAACTGGCCCAACTACGACCTGACCCAGTACCGCACCGACTACGCCGCCTTGGCTGCCGACCCCGCCGCTCCTTTGCTGGATCGGGTCTTTCAAGGGCTGTATGCGCCGGGGTCCGCTTTCAAACCTGCGGTGGCGGCTGCCGCCCTGACCGCGGAGTTCGACCCTAACGATACCGTCAACTGTACGGGACGGTATCTCTATTACAGCGGGTATCAGCCCGGCTGCCTGCAATACGGCCACGCCGGGCCGGTAGACCTGCGCACCGCATTGGAACATAGCTGCAATATCTTCTTCTACGATGTAGGACGGCGTCTGGGAGTGGACACCTTCAGCGCCATGGCCCAGCAGTTGGGACTGGCAAGCTCCACCGGCGTGGAAGTCAACGAAGCCGCAGGTCGCTTGACCTGGTCCCGCGACGACAACTATCAGGCCGGGCTGACCCTGATGGCAGCCATCGGGCAAGGCAACACCGCCGTGACCCCTGCCCAGTTGGCCGTTTATGCCGCCACCTTGGCCAACAACGGGCAGCGCCCCACCCTGCATTTTGCCGACCATGCTGTAAACACCGCCACCGGGGAAACGGTGTGGCAGTACCAGCCCCAGTTTACAGCCGTGGCGGGCGGCGAAACCGTTTTTGGTCCCATCCGAGACGGCATGAAGCGGATGGCGCAAACGACCCGGGTACTGCGGGAGGCCTCGGTGGTCTGTGCGGCCAAAACCGGCAGTCCCCAACGGGCCGAAACCCTGCCCAACGGCAGCCATTACGTCAATTCGGTGCTGATCGGCTATGCCCCGGCAGATGACCCCCAGATCGCGGTGGCCGTAGTTCTGGAATACGGCGGCGGCGGATCTAACGCAGCTCCCATCTTGCGGTCCGTGCTGGATGCGTATTTTGGCTGAAACGTTTTATGAATGGGCGATTTCTCCATTTTTTACACATCATTCTAAACAGTTCGTTGTTAAAACGTTCAAAAATGCGTAATTTTTTTTAATCAAAAAGCCAGTTGTCGCAGTAGACAAAGTGTGTTAGAATATGAATGAGAGAGTGTCGCGGTTCTGGCGGCCACGAATACAGGAGGCGCGCCTTTTGAACGCACAATGTATCATGATCTGTTCCGGCAAGGGCGGTACCGGCAAAAGCACCGTTTCGGTATTACTGGGTGCCGCGCTGGCACAGCTGAGCCGCAAGGTCTTGCTGGTGGAACTGGATTCCGGTTTGCGCAGCGTGGACATCATCGCAGGTGTTTATGGCCGGACTGTCTATGATATTGAAGATGTTCTTTGCGGGCGGTGCGAAGCCAACAAAGCCATTGTACCCAGCCCGCTATACCCCGGGCTTTCAGTCATCAGCGCCCCGTACGAAGGTGGCGCCGTGGAAGCGGCGCCCTTGGGCAGACTGCTGATGGCTGTACGCCCGTATTTTGATTTTGTCTTGCTGGATACCGCCGCCGGTATGGGCGCGCCGTTTACGGCCGCTGCCTCGGTAGCCGACAAAGCCCTGCTGGTGCTGACGCCCGACCCTGTGGCGCTGCGGGACGGCAAGATTGTGGCTGACCGGCTGTTGTGCGGCGGCCGCCCCCAGAGCGCGGTGCGCTTGGTGATGAACCGCATCACCCGGGACAGCTTTGGGAAACGGGCAGCAGTTTTTGATTTGGATGAATGCATTGATACCGTCGGTGCCCAGCTGCTGGCGGTCATTCCCGAGAGCCGAGAATTACAACTGGCCGGTGCACAGGGTTCGATTCCCCCTTCCGGCGATCCAGCGGTGATCGCCGGGCAGGCCATGGCCAAACGTCTATGCGGACAACGTGTTCCGCTTACCTTTTAAATGTTTGTGAAGGATGGTGTAGCGTTATGATAATTGCCTTGGTGGCCCACGACTCCAAAAAGGAGTTGATGGTACAATTTTGCACCGCCTACCGTCATATTTTGTCACAGCACCAACTGATTGCCACCGGTACGACCGGTCGTCTGGTCGAAGAAAACACCGGTTTGACGGTTCAAAAATTTCTGCCCGGCGGTCACGGCGGTGACCAGCAGATCATGGCGCGTATTGCCTGCGACGAAGTGGACATGCTGTTGTTCTTCCGCGACCCCATCAGCGCCAAACCCAGCGAGCCTAACGAGATGAACTTGCTGCGTATCTGTGATGTACATAACATTCCGGTGGCTACCAACATTGCCACTGCGGAGGTATTGATCCACGGTCTGGAACATGGCGATCTGGATTGGCGTACCATCCTGAATCCGCAGCACTGATCTAGCGATCCAATCAGAAAAGCCCGCCCCACGCCAATATCGCGTGCGGCGGGCTTTTTTGTTTTATTTTGTTTCATCCCGCTGCCAGAGCAGCACCGCATCCTTCGGTACCCCTCGGGCAACGATGTCGAACCACGCCTCAAATTCTGCGTAGGGCAGGTAGTAGACTGCTTTCAGATTCTCCATCTCCTCCCTGCCATTCAGCGCTTCGCTATAGAGAATAATCTCATGAGATCCGTCTTCGGTGTCATCCCCCCACTGGGCATGGGTCCATGCATGCCACTGGGAGCGGCCCAACGTAAAGACCAGTGTATCGCCGCCTACCGTATCCAAGACCCGCGTCCAGTGAACCGAAGCCATTTCCTCAGGATCCAGTTTCAGAACGATCCCCTGCCCCTTGATCAGCCATTCATCAGAGAGTGCTTCTTCCTCCACCCCCAAAATGGCCTCCTGTGGATAGTCCAGATAGGTAGTATTGGCACGGTCATACAAAGTCCATCCCCCGAAACACAGCAGCACCACTGCCAGCAGGGTTACCAGCACCGTCAGCAGCCGCTTTTTCCGCTGGGTACGTTTGACCCGACGCAGCGCCGCAGTTTGTTCCCGCTCCCGCGCGGCTACCATGTCCCGCTCCACCGGAGCGGCCGCCTGCATGGTTTCCCACAGGTGGCGGCAATCCGGGCAATCTTCCAGATGCTCCCGCACGTCGGTAGCAGTCTGTGGGTCACAAACGTCGTCCTGATAGAGTGGCAGCAAATCCCGTACCAGATAGCAAGGCAATTTCATGGCAAAACCTCCTTCAATTTGGTGCGAGCACGGTAGTAGGTCACCCGTGCCCAAGTTTCTGTTTTTCCATGCAGGGCCCCGATTTCTGCAAAGCTCAGTTCGCCGTAAACCCGCAGCCAAAAAACTTCCCGGTAGGGCTCCGACAGACCATGCAGCGCCTTGTACAGCGCCAATGCCGCTTGCCGTTCTTCCAGCCTCTGTCCCGGCAAGGGATCACGGTCCGGCGGCTCCGGCATCTGTTCGGGCTGTATTTCCCGACGGTGGCGGCGGTAGTGATCCACCAGCGCATGTTTGGCGATGCTGCACAGCCAGACGTTGAGTGGGCACTCTTGCTGGAAGCGGTCAATGCTGCGCAAGGCTTTATAAAACGTTTCTTGCGCCAGATCGGCTGCCAATTCCTCGCTATTGCAGAGCGTCAGCAGGTAGGCGTAAACCACTTTATAATACTGGCTATACACCTGCTCAAAACTGTCTTTCTCCATCCAGTGCCCTCCTTTCCTAGTTTTTCAACCGGTCGTACCCATAAGACGCAGAAAGACTTCAAACGTTACAAATTTCATAAAAAATGCGGGACCCCGAACGGGTCCCGCTGATGTACTAGAACAATTAGTAACTCATGATGTCTTTTACTGCTCCCGACATCGAGAACAGTTTCGCAGACAGGTGATCCAGATAGATGATCCCCAACTTGTTGCCGGTTTCCTCATTGTAGAGATCCTGCAGCTGGGGTGCCACCTTAAAGGCAGCTTCCTGCGCTTCGGGGGTATTGTCAAAGTTGGCCGTGCCCTGCACACGCAGCCATTCGCCGCGATCATTGGCGGTGCAGATTTCCAGATTGGTGTTATCCAGCAACTGCTTGTAAGCCGCTTTGTGCTTACCGATGGCAATGCACAGATGATCTTTATACCACATGGCAAACCCCAACGGCCGTACCCGCGGCAGATATCCTTCCACCGTGGCCAGATAGAACGTAGGATTTTCCTTCAGGAAATTCATAATTTCTTCGCTCGGTTTCATGACAATCCCTCCTCTTGGATTCACAGTGTTGCCAACACCTTCTTCAGACGTTCCGCCGCCTGCTTGGTACGCTCGGCATCGCCGAATGCCGTCAGGCGGAAATATCCCTTGCCGCAGGCACCAAAGCCTTCGCCGGGCGTGCCGACGATATGTGCCGTTTCCAGCAGCCAGTCAAAGAACTCCCAGCTCCCCATATTCTTGGGGCAGCGCAGCCAGATGTAGGGGCTGTTCTTGCCACCGCAGTACCACACACCGGCTTCATCCAAGGCCGCTGCGATGACCGCTGCGTTGTTGCGGTAGTAATCCAGATTGTTCTGGATTTCCCGCATGCCTTCTTCGGTAAAGACGGCTTCCGCACCGCGCTGTACAATGTAGGGTACACCGTTGAACTTGGTGGTCTGACGGCGCAGCCACATCTTATTCAGGCTCTGACCGTTCGACTGGATGCCAAAGGGCACAATGGTATATCCGCAGCGGGTACCGGTGAAGCCTGCAATCTTGGAAAAGCTGCACACTTCCACGGCAACTTCTTTGGCACCATCTATTTCATAGATGCTCCGGGCACAGCCTTCTTCGCTGACAAAGCATTCGTAGGCTGCATCGTACAGGATGACCGCATGATGCTCCTTGGCCCACTGGACCCACACGGCCAACTGTTCCTTCGTATACGTAGCACCGGTGGGATTGTTGGGGCTGCACAGATAAACAATGTCCCCTTCCGTGGAAGCATCCGGCATCGGCAGGAAGTTGTTTTCCGCGTTGGCCGCCATATAGCGGATCGTGCGGCCTGCCATCACGTTGTCATCCACATAGACCGGGTAGACAGGATCGGGGACCAGCACCGAATTCTCAACAGAAAACAGGTCCAGCAGATTGCCAAGGTCGCTCTTGGCGCCGTCCGAAACAAAGATCTCATCCAGTTCCAGCTTTACCCCACGGTCGGCATAGTATCCGCGGATGGCTTCCCGCAGAAAATCATATCCCTGTTCTGGGCCATACCCACGGAAAGTCTCCTTATGAGCCATCTCCTCAACGGCCTTGTGCAACGCCTCAATAACCGGCGTGGCCAACGGCAGCGTCACATCGCCGATCCCAAGGCGGATAACATCCGCCTCCGGATGCGCTTTTTGGTAGTCCGCAATCTTATGGGAAATTGTACTGAAGAGATAACTTTCGTTCAGCTCGGCATAATGCGGATTGAGTTGCATAATAATCCCCCTCTTGTGTATACTTATCCAATTAGACTTACTGTACCACAATTTTGTACGTCGCGCAAGAGAGAAGACACAACGAACTGCGTCAAGCCGACTGGGTATCCTGCGTTTCTTGCGCAGCCTCCTGCTCCCAAGACTGGGCGCCATGAATGGCGTTCATCATGTCGTCGTAGTTTTTGTAAGTCATGACCAGATAATGGCCCACCTTGGAAAGCCACTGGCTACTGTCATCCTCATATACGACATTCGACCACCAATACAGTTGAGAGAGGCCCATCTTTTCCAATTCTTCCTGCGTTGTAATCAAAAACACCTGACCTTCGGGAGGTTGCTGGTGGCTGCTCTTTTGTAGCCACTGATGCATTTCCATGTCATTGAAATCTTCCGTCACCCACATCTCAATTTGTCCATTTGACCATTCAGTTAACACATTTCCATTCCAAAATGTGGCATATCCCTGCGTATATCCTTGTCCTACCAACCAGTCACAAATAGTTTCAAGATGCGGATTGATTCTATACCCAGAAGAGAAAAACTGCATAGTTGCTCCAATACTAGTTGCCACAAAACAGCAGCTAAACGCAATCGCGGCAAGTTTCCTTGTAAACTTCAAAGAGAAATGCTCTGTCTCTCCTTCTAATTGGAGCACCGGAAATACAAAGGGGACTGCCGTAAGCCAGTAAGAAGCATTGATAGAACTAGGTACACCTGTACAGGAAAAAGCAATTCCTTGAACAATGCAAATCCAGACCAAAAGGACAGGTGCGATCAATTGAGACGTATTCAATTCTTTCCAGCGCCAAAGCAATCGCACGGTACTCACAATGATTGCGAAGATAGTGAGAAGGCTAAAGGAACCCAAAAGTCCAATTGCAGAAAACAGCGGAATTTTATCTTTTAAAAAGCCGTCCCCTGGATGGCCAAACAAGCTTAGGAACTCTGCCCACTTATCCAGTAGTTGACTAAAACTAAGTTGAACCCATTCTTGCCCATTATAGCTTTTAAACAAATGATTTTTCGCTAAAAATGTACCGTTAATCAAATATCCAATACAAGCAAGTAAGGCTGCCACTACCGACCAAATCAAAAGCCTTTTGCCCCGTTCGGGTAACTGCTGCGGTTTATTATTCCATTTCAACAGAAAAATCAGGCATGCCGCTAAAAGCATCGGCAGATAAAATCCCATGATGCCCTTCACACTGTTTAGTCCGGAAAGGAAGCAACTTGCCGCCAATAACAAGCCGTGCAAAACATACGCCCTTTTTTTGCTTGCGAAGAGCAAATGTAAAATTGCACCAAAACTCATTAACTGCCAAATCATGTACATTAGGTAAAGACCTCCAAAGGCCCCATACCAAAAATACCATACACCAAACGGACACGCTAATGCAGCGGCTCCCCAAACGCCACTATTCTTTAATTTCAATCCATGTCCAACGTATAAATAGGAAAGCAATAACAACAACATTGCAATGGCTTGCCCCATAATACGTGCTGCATACCAGTTTGTCGGAAAAAATGATAAACCGACTTCATAAAATACCGGAAGTGCACAAAACTCAATTTCTGTAGAGTACCACCAATTTACGGATAAAATTCCCCCTTCTTCTTTCAGTAAATTGGCCAGAACCATCTCACTAGCCATATCACTGTCGATATAGGGGCGTCCATATAACGCCAGCACCGCAAAAGTGATGCAATAGGCCGCAATCAACCACACCCAAGGAAACACCTGAAAGAAGCGTGCCCCCCCCTTTTTTTTGGTGCCAAAGAGTTTTCCACATTTTCAACACATTCTGCATGACTTTTTGACTTCCTCCTTCAGCCATTATTAGTTTTATTATACCAAATTGGCCCTTGTAGTGTAAAGCCAACGGGTTCAAATTTCCAGCACTCCTTCGTACACCGTTTCGGCAGGACCCGTGAGCAACACCGTATCGTCCTGTAAAATTTGTACGGTGAGGGTCCCGCCGGGAAGAGTCACCGTCACCGGGTTTTGCCGAGGGCAGTATCCCTGTAAAACCTGCGCCGCCACAGCAGCGCAAGCGCCGGTGCCGCAGGCCAGCGTGGCTCCGCTGCCCCGTTCCCAGACCATGACCGTCCATGCCGTCGGCCCATCCTGCCGTACAAACTCCACATTGACGCCCTGTGGGAAGGCCGGATGCTTTTCCAAAGCGCTCCCCCATTCTGCCAGCTGAGCCGGTGTGGGCAATGAGTCACGCCGCACCACGCAATGAGGGTTGCCTATACTGATGCAGCTGACCCGCCAAGATTGTCCCGCTGCTACCAACGGCACATCCAGCAAAGGGCCTGCCCCCAGACCTTCCACCGGCAGATCTGCTGCCCGGGTGGAGAATCGTCCCATGCCTGCACGCCACTGGTGGGGCGCCACCCGATACAACGTCTTGCGGCCTACCCGTCGGGTGTCCACCTCGATACGATCCTTGCGCACGCCGTGGTTGTAGAGATACTCCGCCACACAGCGCACCCCATTGCCGCACATATTGCCTTCGCTGCCGTCGGCGTTGTACATCACCATGGTGGCGTCCACGTCAGCCAAAAGCGGCGGTGCAATCAAGATCAGGCCATCGGCTCCAATAGAAAAATGCCGGCGGGAAAGCTGCCGGGCCAATTCCTCCGGGTGGTCCGGCAAATCGTTCTGGCGGCAATCCAGATAAATGTAATCATTGCCGGCCCCCTGCATTTTGGTAAACTGCAATTTCATACCATCACTCCCCCGAACATGGTATGCGGCAGCCCATCTTTTCAACACTCAGCGGCGGGCCGTTCCTTTTTCCCTGCACCCCCTTGACATCCTTCGGCAGATACGCTATATATTTAATGAATATTTGTTTGTAGAAGGAGTTAAACTATGGATTCCGAAGTTTTTGCGCGTATCCGCGATTATCTGGCCGACCAGCTGGAAGTTGACCCTGAGAAGATCACCCCCGAGAGCGATATCGTCAATGATTTTGGCGCCGACAGCCTCGATGTTATCGATATGATCACCACTTTGTCTGATGAGTTCGGCGTGGAGATTCCCGATGAGGATATTGAGACCTTCCACACCGTGGGCGATGTGGTGAATTATCTGGAGGAGCGGCTGTAATCATGCCGCCGTATGAGGTGAAGGAGTAGACATGGCAAGCGATAAGAAAAAAATGGTGGAAGCGATTACCGCACAGGAAGTCGATTTCGCCCAGTGGTACACCGATATTTGCACCAAGGCCGAGCTGGTGGAGTATTCCAGCGTGAAGGGCTTTGTAGTGCTGCGTCCCTACGGCTATGCAATCTGGGAGAACATCCAGAAGAATCTGGACACCCGTTTCAAGGCCACCGGCCATGAGAACGTGGCGATGCCGATGCTGATGCCGGAAAGCCTGCTGAAAAAGGAAGGCGAACTGGTCAACGGCTTTGCGCCGGAGGTTGCATGGGTCACGATGGGCGGCAGTGAGCCGTTGGAGGAGCGCCTTGCGGTGCGCCCCACCAGCGAGACGCTGTTCTGTGACCACTTCAGCCATGTGCTACACAGCTACCGTGATCTGCCGATGCTGTACAACCAGTGGTGCAGCGTGGTGCGGTGGGAGAAATCCACCCGTCCGTTCCTGCGCACCCGTGAGTTCTGGTGGCAGGAAGGTCACACCATCCACGAGACGGCAGAGGAAGCCCAAGCCGAGACCGAGCAGCAGCTGAACTGCTATGCCGATTTCTGCGAGAAGGATTTGTGCATTCCCGTCATCAAGGGCCGCAAGACCGACAAGGAGAAGTTTGCCGGTGCCGAAGCCACCTACACCATCGAAGCGATGATGAAGGACGGCAAGGCTTTGCAGAGCGGCACCAGCCAGTACTTCGGCGACAAGTTCAGCCGTGCTTA
>NZ_CALADU010000182.1 GCF_937890665.1 uncultured Subdoligranulum sp. | reverse complement strand
CACCCAGCTCATCGAACTGGGCATTCCGGTGGTCATGGCGGTGAATATGATCGATCTGGTGCGCAAAAACGGCGACAAGATCGACCTGAAACGGCTGAGCCGGGAACTGGGCTGTGAAGCCATCGAGATCAGCGCCCTCAAAGGGGAGGGCAGCCGTCAGGCGGCAGAGCTGGCGGTAGCGGCCGCTCGGGAGCATCAGGCCGGGGAACTGCCCCATGTGTTCACCGGCAGCGTAGAACATGCGCTGGCCCACATCGAGGAATCCATTCAGGGCAAGGTGGATGACCGCTTCCTGCGGTGGTACGCCGTCAAGCTGTTTGAGCGGGACGACAAAGTACAGGCGGAACTGGGACTGGACCCGGCGCTGCTCAAACATTTGGACCTGCATATCGCCGACTGCGAAAAAGAGATGGATGACGATGCCGAGAGCATCATCACCAACCAGCGCTATGCCTACATCAACACCGTGGTCAGCCGGGCAGTGGAGAAAAAGGCCCGCACCGAGCACCTGACGGTTTCGGATAAGATCGACCGCATCGTTACCAACCGGATCTTGGCGCTGCCCCTGTTTGCCTTGGTCATGGCGGTGATCTACACCCTGTCCATGGGCAGCACCGACTTTGCGGTGGGACGCATTGCCACCGACTGGACCAACGACGTCCTCTTTGGGGAAGTGGTGCCCCCCGCCATCACCGGCTTCTTGGAGTCGGTAGGTTGTGCGCCGTGGCTGCAAGGCTTGGTGGTGGACGGCATTGTGGCCGGCGTGGGCGCTGTGCTGGGCTTTGTGCCCCAGATGCTGGTGCTCTTCCTCATGCTTTCTCTGCTGGAGGATGTGGGCTACATGGCCCGTGTGGCCTTTATCATGGACCGGATCTTCCGCAAGTTCGGGCTGTCCGGTAAGAGCTTCATCCCCATGCTGGTGGGCACCGGCTGCGGCGTGCCCGGCGTCATGGCTTCCCGTACCATCGAAAACGAGCGGGACCGCCGGATGACCATTATGACCACCTGCTTTATCCCCTGCAGCGCCAAAATGCCCATCATCGGCCTGTTTGCCGGGGCACTCTTCGGCGGCTCCGGGCTGGTAGCCACCTCGGCCTACTTCATCGGTATGGCGGCCATCATCCTGTCGGGCATCATCCTCAAAAAGACCAAGCTGTTTGCCGGTGACCCGGCGCCCTTCGTCATGGAATTGCCCGCCTACCATGTCCCGGCTTGGGGCAATGTGCTCCGTGCTACTTGGGAGCGGGGCTGGTCCTTCATCAAGCGGGCAGGCACCGTGATCTTGGCTTCCACCATCATCCTGTGGTTCCTGCAGGGCTTCGGCTTTACCGAGAACGGCTTCGGCATGGTGGAGGACAACAACACCAGCCTGCTGGCTACCATCGGCGGTTTGGTATCGTGGATCTTCGCGCCGCTGGGCTTTGGTACTTGGCAGGCCACCGTGGCTACCGTTACCGGCCTCATCGCCAAGGAAAACGTGGTGGCAACCTTCGGTGTCAACTATGGCTTTGCCGAAGTGGCTGAGAACGGCGACGAGATCTGGGCCAACATTGCGGTGGATTTCACCATGCTGTCCGCTTACAGCTTTATGATCTTCAACCTGCTCTGCGCCCCCTGCTTCGCGGCGATGGGCGCCATCAAGCGGGAGATGAACAATGCCCGTTGGACGGCCATTGCCATTGGTTATATGTGCCTGCTGGCCTACTGCGCGTCGCTGGTGGTGTACCAGTTGGGCGGCTTGTTCACCGGAGAGGTGAGCTTCAACTTCTTCACGGTGGTAGCCGTGGCGCTGGTGGCGCTGACGGTCTGGCTGCTGGTGCGGCCCAACCGGTATGAGGGCGAGCAGGAAGTCCGCTTGCCGAACCAGAAACCGGTGACATCCCGCTGATTTTTTGGAAAGGAGTGTTCCCCTATGTCGGAACTTCTCGCGGTCAACTTCAACCTGCCCACCCTTGTGGGGGCGGCGATCATCTTTGGCGGTACCGGCTGGCTGTTGTGGCGCCGCCACAAGGCCGGGGGCGGCTGCGGCGGCTGTGACAGTTGTGGGGGCGGATGCTCCTGCGGTGGAAGCTGCGGCGGCTGCGGTGGCTGCGGCGGTCACGGTTCTTCCGCCAACACCCAATAAAACAACAAGCGGGGCGCTGCGGCGCCCCGCTTTTGGTTGCAAAAAAACGCCCCGCGTGGTATAGTGAATACCAGAACCGTACCGAAAGGGGGCGCGTCGATGAACATTCATGAATCGGCGGAAGATTATCTGGAGAAAATCCTCATGCTGCAGGAACAAAAAGGCGCGGTGCGCTCCATCGACATTGCGGTGGCGATGGGCTATTCCAAACCCAGCGTCAGCGTGGCGATGAAAAACCTGCGGGAAAACGGCTATATCTCGGTGGACGGCGACGGTTACATCCATCTGGAAGAACCGGGGCTGGCCATCGCCCGGCGGATCTATGACCGCCACCGCCAGCTAACCCAGTTTTTTGTGGCGCTGGGGGTGGACCCGGAAGTGGCCTCCCATGATGCCTGCAAGATCGAGCACGATCTCAGCGAGGAAACGTACAGCAAGATGATCGCCTTTGCCCAGCGGGGAACGCTGGAAACCTAAACCCTTCTGCAAGTAAAACGCGGGGGAGCCGATAAGGCTCCCCCGCGTTTTGGTATTGTTTATGCAGCTCAGCCGTGGATGGCCCGGCAGGCTTCCTGAATCAGTTCCCGCTCTACAAACGGAACTTTCTTGCCTTCGATGAGTTGGTAATCCTCGTGGCCCTTGCCGGCAAACAGGACGATGTCCCCTTCCTCGGCCATCTGGACTGCGGCGCGGATGGCTTCGGCCCGGTCGGGGATCAAGGTGTACTGGGCATCCATGGCCATGGCAGCGTCGATGTCCCGCAAAATGGCCATGGGATCCTCAAAGTCCGGGTTGTCGCTGGTCAAAATGCTGTAATCGGCCCAAGCGCTGGCGGCTTCGGCCAGTTCCCGGCGGCGCACCTGTGTGCGTCCGCCCACCGAGCCGAAGACGCAAATCAGCCGGTGGGGATGGTAGGCCCGCAGGGTTTTCAGGGCGCTGGTCAGCGCCAGACCGTTGTGGGAATAATCCACGATAAAGGTGCGGCCGGGCAGGCCTTCCACCACCTCAAAGCGGCCCTGCACCGGGGTGTGGGCCAGCGTCTTGGCGGCTTGGGCGGGCGTTACGCCGAAGGCCCCGCAGAGGGCGATGGCACACAGCGCATCGGAAGCGCTGAACGCCCCCGGCGACATGACCCGCACCGGGGTGGTTTCGCCGTTATGCGCACAGAGAAAATCTACGCCCAAGGCGGTTTCGCTGCGGTACTGGGCCAGCTGGGTGGCGCGGTAGTCGGCATCGTGGTCAATGCCGAAGCTGACCTGCTGCCCCCGGAACCCGGCCCGCATATAGTCGCTGGCGGCATCGTCGGTGTTGTAGACCATGACCCGGGCATCGTACTCGGCAAACAGGCGGCGTTTGGCGGCCTTGTAATCCTCAAAGTCGGGGTGCTCGCCGGGGCCGATATGGTCCTCCGACAGGTTGGTGAAGGCCACGGCCTCAAAGGGGATGCCGTCCACCCGGTGGTGGCGCAGCGCTTGGCTGCTCACTTCCAGCACTACGTGGTGTACGTTGGCGTCCAGCATTTTGCGGAACAGCCGATGCAGTTCCAGACTTTCCGGCGTGGTGTTGGCGGTGGCTTCGTGGGTCCCGGCGATGTTGACCCCGTTGGAACCAATGTAAGCGCAGGGCAGTCCGGCATCGGTCAGGATGGCGGCGGTCAGCAGCGCCGTGGTGGTTTTGCCCTTGGTGCCGGTAATGCCCAAAATGTGCAGTTCTTTGGCAGGGTTGCCGTAAAAGTCCGCGCCGATGACGGCCAAAGCGGCCCGGGTGTCATCGGTCAAAATCTGGGCGGCGTCGGTGGGCAGGTCCAGCGGGCGCTCCGCCAAAAAAGCACGGCAGCCCTGCTGGTAGGCGCTTTGGGCAAAGGTGTGGCCGTCCATCCACGCCCCCACCAGACAGACAAACAGCGACCCGGGACCCGCCTTGCGGGAATCGTAGGTGATGGCGGTGATCTCCACCTCCGAGGCGCCGGTGTGGTCGATATGGCGAACCAGATCGTTCAATTTCATGGCAGGATCAGCCTTTCGGGTAGTAAGTTTTGAACTTCTTAAACTGGCGGCGGAGCTGCTCCAGCACACAGGCAGTGCGAAGAGGGTTCAGCCGCAGGTCGGGACCGTAGAGCAGCGAACAGGCTTCCTTGCCTTGCGCCTTCAGCCCTTGGGCGTGGGCCACCAGCTTCTTGTCCTCGGTGTGGGTAAAGGCGACTTTGGCCGGTACGTGGTGCCAGAACACCTCGTTGCGGTTCAGCACGCAGTCGGTGCCGCCGTCGTTCCACTTTTCCACCACCAGTTTGGCGATGTTCATGCCGGCGGCGGTCACATAGTAGTTGCTGCGTCCCTGCCGCAGGTTGATCTCAAACACCCGGAAATCCCCCGGCTCGTCCGAACATTTGATGTCAAAGTTGGAAAAACCGGTGTAATGGCAGGCTTCCAACATCTGGCGGATATTCTCCACCAGCGGCAGAGCGGTGGTGTCCTCGGTGACGATGGCGGCGTGGTTGCCCAGCCCGTGGGGGGTGTGCTCCTCCACCATCGTGTGGCCCAGACACATGGCCCGGACCTTGCCATTCTCGTCCGAGAAGGCGGTCAGCACCCGCATGTGGTCGTCGCCGCCCGGGACCATCTTCTGCAAGATCATCTTGTCGGGATAGCCGGAGCCGTAGATCTGCTTCACGATGGCGGCGGCTTCGGCGGGATCGGCGGCGGTGTAGACCTTCTTCATGCCGTCAAAGGGGAATTTCCAATAGGCCACGCTGGAGGACGGCTTCACGATGATGGGGTAGGCGAAGCCCAGCTTCTCCTCGGTCAGTTCGCCGGCGTCTACCGGAGCGGTCAATACCTTGGTGGTGGGGTAGGGAATGCCGAACTTGTCACACACCTCGTAGAACTCGGCCTTTTTCTGGATAGAGCCGTACAGGTCGGCGGCGGGGCCGGGGGCGATATACTCCGGCAGTTCGGCCTTGCGGCGGATGATCATGGCCGCGTAGTCGTCGGTGCAGCCGAAGAGATAGAGCCGCTTGCCGGCGTGCTCTTTGGCAAAGTCGTGCAGCACCCGCAGCATGGTGGGCTCGTTGTCGATGTCAGGTACGATGGTGAAGTGTACGATCTTGGAATATTTGGTGGGCGCCATGGCATAGCGGCCGAAGGCGTAGCTCTCGACGCCGTAGGCTTCATGGAAAGCCCGGGCAAAGTTATAGCAGTTCAGGTCAGCACCCAAAAATACAGGGATCAGGTCGGTCATCATAGAAAAAATTGCATCTCCTTGTTTACAGAAGAGTCTGCTTTACAATGGTCGCTGTGGGCGGTCAGGCCCACTTCTCAAAGAACTGTTCATGCCAAGTCAGGAAGGTGTAGGCTGTCCAGATCTTGCGGCGCTCGTGGCGCGGGTCGGCCAGCATAGCCACCAGCTTGTCTTGGTCGAAGTACTCGGCGGCTACGTCGCTCTCGAACCGGGCGCGCACCTTGGCGGAAAACGCCGGGTCCTCCAGCCATTTGGCAATGGGCACCGGGAAGCCTTTCTTGGTGCGGTTGGCCCACGCGTCGGGCAGCGTCTTGTTGGCGGCAGCCCGCAGCACGGCCTTGGTGTCGCCGGCGATTTTGTAGTTGACAGGGTAGCTGGAAGCCTCCCGCAGCACTTCCCGGTCCAGATAAGGCACCCGCAATTCCAGACTGTGGGCCATGCTCATCTTGTCAGCTTTCAGCAGAATGTCACCGGGCAGCCAGAGGTTCAAATCCAGATACTGCTTCTTTTCCAACTCCGGCAGGTCTTTCACCCGGTCGTAGATGGGCGCGGCAACCTCCCGGGCGGTGGGGCCTACCCGGTACTTGGGCTTCAGGATGTCGTAGGCTTCCTTCTCGGTAAAGACCAGCGCCTGCCCGATGAACCAATCCTCGGGACGGCCGCTGCCCTTGATGATGAAGTCGTGCCCCTTGAAGTAGGGCAGATGCTGGCTCACGTCGCTGGCCAGATGGCGCAGCCCCAGCGGCAGATGCTTGTACTTCTGCATCATGGCGTTGTCGGCGTACCACTCGTACCCGGCGTAAATTTCGTCGGCGCCCTCGCCGGACAGCACCACCGTTACATGGCGGCGGGCCAGTTGGCACAAATAGTAGAGCGGCACCGAGGAGGGGTTGGACTGGGGCTCATCCATGTGGTACTGGATGTCCGCAAAGGCGTTCAAACACTCTTCCTTGGTCAGCATCTCCCGGTAGTTGCGGATGCCCAGCTTGGCGGACAGTTCGGCGGCCTCAGTGGTTTCGTCGAACTTATGGCTGCCGTCGGGGGTCTCGAAGCCTACCGAGAAGGTGTCGTTGGGCATCAGGCAGGCGGTGATATAGCTGGAATCCACGCCGCCCGACAGGAAGGAACCCACCTTCACGTCGCTGATGCGGTGGGCGGCCACCGATTCCCGTACCCGGGCGTCGATTTGCGCCGCACAATCCTCAAAGCTCATGCTGGTTTTGTGGCGGAAATCCACATCCCAGTACCGCTCAATGTGCATCTGGCCGTCCTTGTACTCAAACCAGTGGGCGGGGGCCAGCTTGTAGGTGCCTTTGAAGAAGGTTTCGTTCATGGCGCTGTACTGGAAGGTCAGGTAGGGGCGCAGGGCCTCGGGGTTGACCTCCCGGCGGAATCCGGGATGCTCCAGCAGGCTCTTGATTTCCGAGCCGAACAGCAGTTCGCCGGCATCGGTCTGGGTGTAGTAGAACGGCTTGACGCCAAAGATGTCCCGGGCGCCGTACATGACGTGGGTCTTGGTGTCATACACCACAAAGGCGAACATGCCCCGCAGCATAGCGGCCAGTTTGTTGCCGTACTCCTCGTACCCGTGCAGGATCACCTCGGTGTCGCAGTGGGTCTTAAAGACGTGGCCCTTGGCCTGCAGCTCGGTGCGCAGCTCCATAAAGTTATAAATTTCGCCGTTGAACACGCAGACAACGGTGCCGTCCTCATTGTACATGGGCTGACGGCCCGCTGCCAAGTCGATGATGCTCAGCCGGCGGAACCCCAACGCCACAGCGGTGGCCGGGGTGTCGCCGCTCAGGTGGTAGCCTTCCATATCGGGGCCGCGGTGGATGATACGGTCTGCCATCTTATGCAGGATCGCCTCACGCGCCTCGCGCAGCCCGGTAAAACCAACAAAACCACACATGGTCGTTTATCCTTTCCCTCTATCAGGTTGCTTCTGTTTCCTATACGGAGAAAATTCCATATTCTTTTATATTCTACCACAGTACCCCCTAAAAGAAAACCCCCGCCCGGATTTTTCCGGGCGGGAGCAGTGCGTTACAACATGTGTTTTTTATGCAGGAACCAAGCCGTTACCACGCAGACGATAAGCGTCAGCCCCAACACGATACCGAAACCGGCTTGGCTGCTGGCGAAAGGCATACCCTCTGAAGAGACGTTCATGCCGTATAAGCCGCTGACGACGGTGGGCACAGCCATCAATAGGGTGATGCTGGTCAGGTATTTCATGGCGTTGTTCAAGCGGTTGTCCAAAATGGAGCTGAACAATTCCCGGGTACCTTTAATATCATCGCGGTAGATGCTGGTCATCTCGATGGCCTGTCGGATCTCAACGATCACGTCATCTAGCAATTCCCGGTCGTCGGGATACTGTTCCAGCCGCTTGTAGCGGGTCAGACGGTCCAAGACGGTGGCGTTGGCCCGCAAACTGGTGGCAAAGTAGACCAGCGTGGACTCCAACCCATGCAGCTCCACCAAGTCGCTGTCTCGCAAATCGCCGGATAGATTCTTTTCAAGGGCTTGCCGCCGGCGGTCGATGAGGCGCAGCTCCTGCTGGTACATCGTGGCAGCCCGGTACAACAACTGGTAGACGAACCGCATCTTCTTACGGGTGGAAAATCCCCGTACCCGGCAGGAGGAAAAATCCCCGATCACCGGTGTGTCCACCGAGCAAACCGTGACGACCAAATCTTGGGTAAGCAAGATGCCCATAGGGATGGTGGAGTAGATCCCTTCCCCGGAACCCGGTACCTGATAGGGAATGTCCACGATGATGACGGTGTAGCCGTCTTCCAGACTGATACGGGCCGATTCTTCCGGGTCGGTGGCGGCAAACAAGTCGTTGGGCTCAATGTCCAGCGTGGCGGCTACCCGACGCACCTCGGCTTCGGTCGGAGCTGTCAGACAAATCCAGCAGCCCTCGTCCATATCCTCCACCCGCGTCAACTGCTTGTCTATTGTGCGGTAAATCTCCATCATGGCCATGCCCACCCGTCAATTACTCTTGTCCTACCAGTATAAGCCCTACGCGGCTAAACCGCAAGTAAAACCTTTGCAAATCACCACCTATACCTTATATAATAGCAAAAAGACCCTCTATGGGGGTTCAACAAGGGGAAAAACCACTTCTTGTGGTATTGGGAAAGGCCAACCACGATATACAGAGTGCCCAAAAACGTTCCGAAAAATTTGTCAAAAAATCTGAAAAAAGTGTTGACAAAGTGGTTTCGCGGTG
>NZ_CALADU010000181.1 GCF_937890665.1 uncultured Subdoligranulum sp. | reverse complement strand
GTGATGGCGGCCATCTCGTCGATGGTCAGCGTTTCCGGCGCTTTGCCCAGCCGTAAAAACTGGCTCATAGCGCTGCCGCCGAAGATGTCCCCGGCGCCGGTGGTGTCGATGACATGCAGTCCCGTGGGGGAGGACACCTCGCCGCAGCCATTCGCGTTGGCAAAATGGCAGCCCTTGGGGCCGAGCGTTGCATAGACAAGGCGTACGCCGTACTCGTCCAGCAATTTCTGGGCGCCGGCCTCGGGGGTCAGCCCCCACAGGAAGTCGATCTCCTCGTCGCTGATCTTGACGATGTCGGCCTGCCGCAAGCCCCATTCCATCTGGAGCTTGGCGTCCTCCTCGCTGGGCCAGAGGGGTTTGCGCAGGTTGGGGTCAAAGCTGATGAGCTTACCGTGCTCTTTGGCATAGGCCACCGCCGCCTGCGTGGCTTCCCGGGCGGGTTCCCCGGTCAGACTCAAAGTTCCGAAGTGGAACACCTTGCAGTCGTCCAGCAGGGTGTAGTTGACCTCTTCGGTACGCAGGCAGGTGTCGGCGCCGGGTTTGCGGGCAAAGCTGAAGGACCGGTTGCCGGTGGCATCCAGCGTGACAAAAGCCAGCGTGGTAAACACCGCCGGGTCGGTCACGATGCCCTCGGTGCCGATGCCCAGCCCTTGCAGGGTGCCCACCAGCAGATGGCCGAAGGCGTCGTCCCCCACCTTGCCGATGAGGGCTGTGGAGCAGCCATAGCTTTGCAGCGCCGCCAAAAAGTTGCCCGGTGCGCCGCCCGGCTGGGCTTTCAGGGTGGGATAGCCCGCCTCGTCGGCGGAAACGGGGGCAAAGTCGATGAGCAGTTCGCCCAATGCAACAACATCTTTCATAACAAACCTCCCGAAATGGTGTTCAAGAATACGGGTCCGGCGCCGTGCCGCCCGTGGTAGTTTTTCGTTCTTTTGTATTATATCATAAAACCTTTGATACCGCATGGGTTTTCGTTGTTTTTTTCACATACTTTTTTTGTCCATTTTTTTCAAGTTTTGCTTGCATTCCGGGCAAAATCATGGTATAGTTTCTGGTTGAAAAGGGAGTAGTTGTAAGCTGCACCGTCAACATCCCGATTCCCGAAGAGGAATCTGGCGGAGCACGCCCCGAACGTGGTAACAAGACTTTTCGGCCGGGAATAGGAAGATCCAGCGGCCGGGGGGTCTTTTTTCTTTTCCCATTTCGAGTAGACCCGGTTTATTTTTTACAATAGAGAAGGCGAGGAAGTACCTATGCAAAAACCCTATTTCAACCTATCCCCCAAAGAGGCGCTGCAAGCGCTGGGGGTAACCTCCGGCGGCCTAAACAGTCAGGAGGCTGCCCAGCGGTTGGAGCAATACGGCCCCAACAAGCTGGCGGAAGGCGAAAAGAAAAGCTGGCTGTCGGTCTTTGCCGAGCAGTTCAAGGACCTGTTGGTAGCCATCCTGATCGTAGCGGCGGTCATCTCGATGTTCTCCGGCAATCTGGAGAGCACGCTGGTCATCTTTGCGGTGTTGATCCTCAACGCCGTGCTGGGCACCGTACAGTATTTTAAAGCCGAAAAGTCGCTGGAAAGCCTGAAAGCTATGAGCGCGCCCTCGGCCAAGGTGCTGCGGGACGGCCAGCGGATGGAAGTGCCCGGGGATCAGGTGGTGCCCGGCGACATCGTTGAGCTGGAAGCCGGCGACCTGATCGTGGCGGACGGCCGTATTCTGAACAGTTGGTCGCTGAAGGTCAACGAAAGCTCGCTGACCGGCGAGTCCGAAGCGGTGGAAAAGAGCCGCGAAGCCATCGAGGGGACCGAGGTGGCACTGGGCGACCAGAAGAACATGGCGTTTTCCGGTTCGTTGGTGACCTACGGCCGGGCCACCATGGTGGTGACCGGCACCGGTATGGACACCCAGTTGGGCCGCATTGCCAGCCTGATGAACCAGACCCAGCAGCGCAAAACTCCGCTGCAGAAGAATTTGGATGACTTTTCCGGCAAGCTGGCGGTGGTCATCATGGTCATCTGCGCCGTGGTGTTCCTGCTGTCGGTGTTCCGCAACGGCATGGGCGTGTTGGATTCCCTGATGTTCGCCGTGGCGCTGGCGGTGGCAGCCATCCCCGAAGCGCTGAGTTCCATCGTGACCATCGTGCTGGCCATGGGCACCCAGAAAATGGCCCGGCAAAATGCTATTATTAAAGAACTGAAGGCGGTGGAAAGCCTTGGCTCGGTGCAGGTCATCTGCTCTGACAAGACCGGCACCCTGACCCAAAACCGCATGACGGTGCAGAACATCTGGGCGGACAGCACCCTGACCCCCGGCACCGATCTGGAGCTTGCCAACGAGGCCCAGCGCACCCTGCTGAAAATCGCCGTGCTGGACAGCGACGCCACCATGAATGCCGAAAGCGGCGCCGGTGTGGGTGACCCCACCGAAGTCGCACTGGTCCAGTTGGGCAACTACTTCTATGTGGATGCTCCGGTCTACCGCAGCCAGCACCCCCGCTTGGCGGAGCTGGCCTTTGACTCGGACCGCAAGCTGATGAGCACCCTGCACAACACCGACGACGGCCCCATGCTCTACACCAAGGGCGCCATCGACGTGCTGCTGGACCGTTCCACCCATCTGCTGACCGCCGACGGCCCCGTGCCTATGACGCCGGAGCGCCGCGCCGAGATTGAGCAGGTAAACCGGGAATTGTCTGAAAACGGCCTGCGGGTACTGGCCTTTGCCCAACGCCCCATGGCACAAGCCCGGCTGCTGACGCTGGAAGATGAACAGGACTACACCTTTGTGGGCCTGATTTCCATGATCGACCCGCCCCGTCCCGAGAGCGTCAAGGCAGTAGCACAGGCCAAGAAGGCGGGCATCCGCACCGTCATGATCACCGGCGACCACAAGGTGACCGCCACCGCCATTGCCAAACAGATCGGCATTTTTGAAGAAGGCGATCTGGCAGTGGACGGCGTGGAGTTGGAAGGAATGTCCGACGCCGAGCTGGACGAAAAGCTACCCCACATCGCGGTGTACGCCCGTGTATCGCCGGAGCATAAGATCCGCATTGTCACCGCGTGGCAGCGCCGTGGCTGCATCACCGCCATGACCGGCGACGGCGTCAACGACGCCCCCGCCCTGAAGAAAGCGGACGTAGGCGTGGCCATGGGCATCACCGGCACCGAGGTCAGCAAGGATGCCGCCGCCATGATCCTGGCCGACGACAACTTTGCCACCATCGTCAAGGCCGTGCTCAACGGCCGCAGCGTTTATGCCAACATCCGCAATGCCATCCAGTTCTTGTTGTCCGGCAACATGGGCGCCATTCTGGCCGTCATCTACGCCTCGCTGGTGGGGCTTAGCGTGCCCTTCCAGCCGGTGCATCTGCTCTTCATCAACCTGCTCACCGACAGCCTGCCTGCCATTGCGCTGGGCATGGAACCGGCGCGCCCCGGTCTGATGGACCAAAAGCCCCGTGACCCCAACGCGTCGATGATGGACAAACCCATGCTGAGCCATGTGTTCGGTCAGGGTCTGATGATCGGCATCGTTTCGATGATTGCCTTCTATATCGGCCAGCACGATGGCTTCCGCCCCCCTGACGCTGGCCCGCCTGTTCCACGGCTTCAACTGCCGGGGCACCGAGTCCATCTTCCGGTTGGGCCTGTCCGGCAACCCCTATTCCCTGATGGCCTTTGGCACCGGCGTGCTGCTGTTGGCCTTTGTCCTGTTTGTGCCCGCGTTGGAAGGCTTGTTCCTTGTAACGCCCATCAACCAGTTCCAGTTTGGCTGCATCGTGGGGTTGGCCTTCCTGCCCACCCTGCTGATCCAGCTTTCCCGCGTGGTACGGGGACGCTAAGGGTTCTGAACGTTCGCCATTGCAAAGGGCGGCACCGTTGGTGCCGCCCTTTTTTTTATTCAATGTAGAATTTTTTTACAACTTTTTGGGGAAAACGTCACTTGCAAGGCCCTCTCTTTCCCGTGTAGACTGGTAGTATACGATGGCTCGTGCCGTCTTCCCTGTCGCGGCACAATCCAAGGTCATCAGGAGGAGTACCATGAAACACGGAATTGCTGTATTGTTGTCCACCCTGTGGCTGACCGCCCTGCTGAGCGGCTGCGGACAAGCTCCGGCCAGCACGTCGAAAACCACCGATCCGGCCTCCACCCCGGAATCCACGGCGACGGAAGCCACCCCCACGCCGGAACCGGCCACCCCGACCCCGGATCCCACCGAGGAACCGCCGGCAGAATATGTACCGGGGGAACGCACCGATACCAGCTACACCAGCACGGTGTTGGGCTTGCAGTTTACCCTGCCCCAAGACATATGGTCATGGCCAGTGATGACGAGATCAATCAGTTGATGCAGGCCGGCGTGGATATGATGTACGAAGACCCCGAGACCGGCGAGATGGTCATTGACTATACCCAGCTCACCACCGTATACGAGATGGTCGCCGTCAATATAAGCGACGGCAACAACATCATCGTCATGAGCGAAAAGCTGCCGCTGTCCGGCATAACCGAGGAGCAGTACATTACCGCCATGGAACAGCAGATGGCCCAGACCACCATGGCAGTGGACTTTGGCGAACCGAGCACCACCACGGTGGGCGACACCGAGTTCACCGCGCTGGATTACAACGTAGAGGCCAACGGCACCCAGACCTTGCAGAGCATGCTGCTGAAAAAGGTGGGCGACCGGATGTATGCCATCACCCTGTCCTACTATGCCCCCGAAGCCCGGGATACCCTGCTGGGCTGCTTCTCTGCCCTGTCGGCGGTGTGATGCGCCGAGGGCTGTGGCGGGCAGCACCACGCCCCTGCTGCTTTGGGTCGGGTGACAGCGTGCCTTGACCCCTTTATACAGTCAGGACCCCCGGCTAAGCCGGGGGCTTGTGTAAGCCCTAGAAGGGCATAATACGGACAACGCCCCTCAAGGGGCCACGAATGGGTCGGCCAACTGCATTGCTGACTCATGGCGGCCCCTTAAAGGGCTATTTTTATGCATTGGAATTCTTGCTACCCGTAAACGGGTCCACAAATTCCCTCAAACTCATTTGATCCGCTATTTGATCTTCCTCCAGTTGGTGCTTGATGTACTCTTGTATTTGCTTCTTGTTTCTTCCCACTGTATCAACGTAATATCCCCTAGCCCAGAAATGTCGATCTCCATATTTGTACTTCAAATTTGCGTGTCTGTCAAAAATCATCAGACTACTTTTCCCTTTGAGATACCCCATGATTTGTGATACACTATACTTCGGAGGGATACTCAGCAACATATGGATGTGATCCGAACAAGCCTGTGCTTCTATGATTTCCACACCTTTTTGTTCACACAGCTTTCTTAAAATTTGCCCAATATCTTGTTTGATTTGACCATATATTGCCATCCGACGGTATTTTGGCGCAAACACTATATGATATTGGCATCTCCATGTTGTGTGTTGTAGCGTTTCGATATCCTTCTCTTTCATGTTAAAAGACCTCCTGGTTATATTGTTGCAGTTGGCCGACCGCAACTTTATTCTACCAGAAGGTCTTTTTCACTATATAATCTCTTTACACTCCCCGGCATAGCCGGGGGTTGTCCTTACGCTTCTTCTAACAACTCTGATTATCTCCAAAAAGCCCGGAAATACGGGCATTTCACGGGATATAAGAACTGAATTTACTACCGATTTACTACTTTCGGATTGAGCTTTGACACGCTTCTTCCTTCCGTGAAGCCCACCGCCCAAATAGTGACACATCGAAAATTGAACACGACACCGCAGACAGCGGCGTTCTCTTTTCCCCTTTGGGGAGATCAGGACGCCGCTTTTTTGCGCCCAAAACCAGAAAGGAGGCGACCGCCTATGTACTTTACTTCCGGCAGCGACCGGGCCTTTGAACAGCTCATGCAGACGAGGCCGGGCGCAGATCATTTTGACAGCGGCGAGGCCGGAGCGCCGGAGGACTGCGGCACCTGCCGTTTCTACCGCCCGCACTGGAAGTACCAGTTTTGTGTGTATGAGGAATGTCCCTACCAGCCGGGCAAGCGCACCGCCCTTGACGGCGCGGTGAAATTTCAAGTGAAAGGAGTGGACGACGAGATGGCAGTTTTTCGAGTGGAGAAAAACCGGGGCTACACGGTGATGTCCAACCACCACCTGCGGAACAAGGACTTGTCCCTGAAAGCCAAGGGCCTGCTATCGCAAATGCTGTCCTTGCCGGAGGATTGGGACTTTACGCTGAAAGGCTTGTCCCTTATCAACCGGGAGCAGATCGACGCAATCCGGGCGGCGGTTAAGGAGCTGGAACAGGCGGGCTATATCGTGCGTTCCCGTGAGCGTGACAGCCAAGGCCGCCTGCGCGGGGCGGATTACATCATTTACGAACAGCCCCAGCCTGTGCCGGATTTACCTACATTGGAAAATCCAACATTGGATAATCCAACGCAGGAAAACCCTACGCAGGAAAAACCAACGCAATTAAATAAAGATAGATCAAGTAAAGAGAAATCAATTACGGATGGATCAAATACCGATTCCATTCCTATCCTTTCCCCTCCCTCTCCTTTGGGGGACGAAGCGGCTGTGCCGCCGGAACGGAAAGGAACGGGAGCGAAATCACAGAGCGCCGTAGAGATTTATCGGGAGATCATCAAGGACAACATCGAGTATGAACACCTTTGCCAGTACGCCAAGGGGATTGACCGGGATATGCTGGACGAGATCGTGGACTTGCTGGTAGAAACCGTATGCAGCGCCCGAAAGACTATCCGCATTGCCGGGGACGATTACCCCGCCGAGCTGGTGAAATCCAAGCTGATGAAGCTGAACAGCTCTCACATTGAGTTTGTCTTTGACTGTATCAGCAAAAACACCACGGAAATACGGAACATCAAAAAATACCTGCTGGCGGTTCTGTTCAACGCCCCAAGCACCATCAACGGCTATTACACGGCGCTGGTGGCCCACGACATGAACACAGGCAAAATCTGAAAGGAGGCCGACCCTATGAAACAGGGTGCTTTGATTTTTGACGAGCAGACAGACCGCTACGACATCCGCTTTGACCTTGCGGACTATTACGGCGGCCTGCACTGCGGAGAAACTTTTGATGTGATGGTAGGCGGCAGATGGAGGCCGACCCGCATTGAAATGGCCGAGAACTGGTATCTGGTGGGAATCCATGCCGACGACCTCTCCGGCCTGCGGGTGCGGATTTAAGCCATCCGCCTGCCTGCTGACTTTCCAAAGGGGGGATAGCAGTTGCAGGAAGAAGTAGACCAGAAAACCATAGCGTTAGCGGTTAAGACGGGCAAGCTCACCGCCCAAGTGCTGCAAGCGGCCATCCGAAAATATCTGGCCGCCCGGCAGAAAGGGACGGGCAAGACCCGTCACGGACAGCAGAGCTTACGGCAGCTCAAAAAGGACGGTTCCGCCCTGTCCAACATTGAGATCACCGACGCCAACATTGGCCTGTTTAAGCCCTGCGCCAAGAAATACGACATTGATTTTACCCTGCGGAAAGACCGCACCACCCATCCGCCCCGGTATATCGTGATCTTCAAATCCAAGCAGGCGGACAATCTGGAACAGGCGTTTAAGGAGTTTACGGCCAAGAAGCTCCAACAGCAGGAACGCCCCTCCATCCGAAAAACCCTTGCCGTCCTGAAAGAAAAGGCAGCGGCCAGAAGCAGCCAGCAGGCCAAGGAGAAAATCAAGGAAAGGGGGCTGTCACGATGAAGCCGGAAATGAAAAAACTGATAATTGCCAACCTGCCCTACCTGCTGTTTGTTTACCTGTTCGGCAAGCTGGGACAAACCTACCGGCTGGCGGCTGGGGCGGACTTGTCGGAAAAGCTGCTGCACCTTGCGGACGGCTTTTCCCTTGCCTTTGAAAGCGCCGCCCCCAGCTTCCACCTGTTCGATCTGGCGGTGGGCGTGGCCGGTGCGGTGGCACTGCGGCTGATGGTGTACTGCAAGAGCAAGAACGCCAAGAAATATCGCCGGGGTGTCGAGTACGGCAGCGCCCGTTGGGGAGGCCCCAAAGATATAGCCCCGTACATCGACCCGGTGTTTGACAACAACATCCTCCTGACCCAGACGGAACGCCTCACCATGAACAACCGGCCCAAAGACCCCAAGACCGCCCGGAACAAAAATGTGCTGGTGATCGGCGGTTCCGGCAGCGGCAAGACCCGGTTCTTTGTGAAGCCTAACCTCATGCAGTGCGTGTCCAAAGACTATCCGACCTCATTCGTGATTACTGACCCGAAAGGAAGTCTGATTGGCGAGGTGGGCCAGCTCCTTGTGCGGTGCGGCTACCGGGTAAAAGTGCTGAATACCATTAACTTTTCCAAGAGTATGCGCTACAACCCGTTTCGCTACATCCATTCGGAAAAGGACATTTTGAAGCTGGTAAACACGCTGATCTGCAACACCAAGGGCGAGGGCGAAAAAAGCGCCGAGGATTTTTGGATCAAATCGGAACGCCTGCTGTATTCGGCCCTCATTGGCTATATCTGGTACGAAGCGCCGGACGATGAAATGAATTTCACCACGCTGCTTGAAATGATAAATGCCAGTGAAGCCCGCGAGGACGACCCGGAATTTCAGTCCCCCGTTGACCTCATGTTTGAACGGTTG
>NZ_CALADU010000180.1 GCF_937890665.1 uncultured Subdoligranulum sp. | reverse complement strand
TACCGACCCCCAGTTGAACTGGGGGTTTTTATCTTGCCTATTCGGCGCCAAAAAAATGCGTTCCCAACCGGGAACGCATGGTTTTTTCAGACGCTGCGGAACACACCGGCCCGGCGCAGCAGGTCCTTGACGGCCTCGCCGCCGCACACAAGGCCGCAGGCCGCGGGCACAAAGGCGTTGCTGGCGGGCACGGCGCGGCGGCCGGGGGCCGGGTCCTCGCCCTGTTCCGCCGCCAGGGGCGGCAGGGGCTGCTCGGTGGAAAAGACCACCTTCACCCTGCCCAGCCGCCGCTTGCGGCACTGCAGGCGGACCGCCTTGGCCAGCGGGTCCACGCTGGTCTTTTCGATATCCGCTACCCGGAAGGCCGTGGGGTCCAGCTTGTTGGCCGCGCCCATGCTGCACAGGATGGGCGTACCGGCGGCCTTACACCGCTCGATAAGCAGCACTTTGGCCGAGACCGTGTCCACACAGTCCAGCACATAGTCGAACTGCGCCATATCCACGGTGTCCGCCGTGTCGGCGCTGTAAAACAGGCGGTTGGCATGGACGACGGTGTCGGGGTCGATGTCCGCGATGCGGGCGGCCATGGCGTCCACCTTGTACTGCCCCAGCGTGGAGCGCAAAGCCACCAGCTGGCGGTTCAGGTTGGAAGGGGCGACCGTGTCGCTGTCGAACAGGCTCAGTTCCCCCACCCCGCTGCGGGCCAGCACCTCCACCGCCTGGCCGCCCACGCCGCCGATGCCGAACACCGCCACGTGGGAGCGGCGCAGCACTTCCAGCGCCGGGGTGCCCAGCAGGGCGCGGGTACGGGTATATGGGTCTGTCATGGGCGTTTCCTCCGTTTCTTTTGCTGCTATTGTACCCTGCGCCGGGCGCTCACGTCAAGTCGGCCCCGGTGCAGCGCCCGGTTTCATCAAACGTCAGCAGCAGCCGGGTGTGGCCGTCAACGTCCGCTTCCATGACGCCGGGGCTTTTCGTTTCCGGCTCATACAGGTCCTCGATCTCATCCCGGGTACGCCCCTCGAACCAGCCCGCGTTGACCAGATCCGCCGTGTAGTCCAGGAACTCGTCCCGGTCCTCTGCCCACGGCTTGAAGCCGCACTCCCACAGCACATGCATATCCAGTTCCGCGTCCTGCCCGGCGGCGTAGCGGGCGATATTCGCCCGGACGATATGCTGCTTGACGTTGACGCAGGCCAGCAGCGTGAAGCTGACGGCCAGCACCGCCAGCCCGATGCGGGCCGCCGGGATGACCCGGAACACCCGCACCAGAAGCAGCACGGCCCAGACGGCCAGCACGCAGAGAAACCAACCCGCCGCCACCCGGCGCGGCGTGTAGCCGTACAGCCGGATATACACCGCCAGTTTGGTCCCGGCCAGCGCCGCAAAGGCCAAACCGTATGCGCAGAACAGCGCCGCCAGCGGGCGGGGCAGCGGCTTTTTGCCCAAGAAGCGCACCGCCGCCAGCACCGCAAAGTCCAGAAGCAGGATGCGCAGCAGTTCCCAGAAGCCGTCCACCGCGAAGTCCGACGCCTGCGGCGCGGTCAGCCCCAGCGGGGACGCCGCCAGCCATTCCGCCGCCTGCAAGGCAAAAAACAGCGTGTAGACGGCGCACAGCGCGCCCACGGCCACGTTGGCCGTCACCGCGGGCAGGCGGCGAAAGGGTTCCAGCCCCGCAAAAAAGCGGTCCGCCGGGAACACCGGGCCGCTGCGGCGCAGGCTGCCCGCCACCAGACCGAACAGCCACGCCCCCACCGGCAGCGAGAGCACGACCGTCAAGATCAGTTCCAGCGCGCCCACGCCGTCCACCCAGCCCGTCAGCCAGCGGGTCAGGCGGTGGCCCAGCGCGGCAAAGTGGGCGTCCGCCGCAGCCAGCAACTGCCATGCCACGGCGCAGAGCGCCAGCGTGACCAGCGCCGTCAGCGCCACGGTGGCGGCCCGGCGCAGTTTCATCCGGCGGCGCAGCAGGGCGCGTCCCCCGGCCGCCAGCGTGGCCGCCCGGTTGAAAAAGCTGCCGAAGGGCAGCACCACCAGCCCGGCCAGCGCGTCGAGAAAGCACAGGCTACCCGTATAGCCCTGGGCCAGCATGCCGCAGCGGGCCAGTACATACCAGACCGCGAACAGATGCCAGGCCAGGATCTGCCAGAACGCCAGCACCGGCTGCAGGCCGAAGGCCCCTATCCCGACCGAGAGCGCCAGCCAGCAGGCGGCCCACAGCGGCGTTTCGGGCGCGGCGGCACGGCGCAGCGTCCGGGCCATCCATTCCACCCCCAGCATGAACAATACCGCAAAGACCAGCATCCCCCACCCGGTGAACCAGTGGTACAAAACGACTTCCCGCATATAAAAGTACGCCAGCAGGTAGCTGGCCAGCGCCCCCGCCAGGTACGGGCGCAGCGGCGCAGTTTGCTTGTGTTCAGACATGGGGCACCTCCTGTTCCGTCCCGACAGTTTGCGCCGGGGCGTCGGGCACATAGGCCAGCAGGTCGGCGGGCTGGCAGTCCAGCGCCCTGCACAGGGCTTCCAGCGTGGAAAACCGTACCGCCCGCGCCTTGTTGTTTTTGAGGATGGAAAGGTTCGCCGGGGTGATGCCGATCTCCTCGGCCAGTTCCCCCGCACCCTTGTGGCGGCGCGCCATCATCACATCCAGATTCACCACGATGGGCATGGGCGCACCTCCTTCAGATCGTATAGTCCAGTTCGTTCTTCATGCGTACCGCCTGGGCGAAGGCGTCCTTCAGCACCCGCACGATCAGGGCCATGAACCACGCCGCTGCCGTCAGGAACGCAAAGGGCAGATAGATCACGATGCCCGCGGGCAGGCAGACCAGCCCCGCCCCCACGCAGCACCAGCTGATGCGCCGCAGCGCCTGCACGGTCTGGGGCACAAAGACCTGCCCTTTTTCCAGCCGCCGCAAAAAGCGGTAGAGGTTGTACAGCATCCAGAAATCCAGCGCCGCGCACAGATACCCCAGCACCAGCAGCGCGCCTTCCACCCCGGGGCCGGTGTAGTGGAACGGGCGGGTCTGCGCCAGCCAGTGGACCAGCCACGGGCCGCCCAGCGTTGCCGCCGCGCTGCCCAGGATCGCCAGCACCACCACATACCGCGTCAGCGTGATGCTCTTTTGGTCATCCCATTGCCAAATCTTCATATCGGGAACCCCCTCCTGTTGAATTGGCAACAGTATAGCACAGCCCTTATCGTTTTGCAAGTATTTTTTATCGTTTTTCAATATTTTATTATCAAAAAGCAATATTCCCGAGACATTCATGTGAAAGAGCAAACAAGAATATCGCCTATGTCGTCATACGCCCAAGGCTCGCTTTGTTGTCACAATCACCTTATCTTTGTATTTCACAGCATCCGCAATCGTAAGCTTTTCGAGTGCTCGAATATAACGCTCCATGTAATCGAAGTCGATGTTACCAGCAGAGGTAACAGGAAGCTTAATTTCAAGACTCTTTAGTTTGTTCCATGTTGCCATGTTGTCATAAGAAAACAACCCTGGCAATTTGGAAAGCATCCCAACGATATATAATCCGACGAGCCGGTTTTTGATAACGTCACCCGAAAGTGAAAAAACATGGTTGTGCGTTGCCAACTTATAATTAAAATCGCGGTAATACGCATTACCCCAGAAATCTACCGTAATAGTATTTGCGGGAAACACCTTTGCCGGTTTATCGGTCTTTCCTTTTATACCGCAATTTTCCACACCACTGTTAATAAAAAACTGTCCTTTCCCATTGATATCTTTCTGCTGCAAATCCACGTCACCCGTAAAAGATGTAAACAACGCCCCCAATGTGAACTTCTTAAACCTTACCTGCCCATCCCCGCAATCAGCTTCCGAAGCACCTGCTTCGTCGGACGCGGATTTTGGAAAAAGGGAAAGTATTTTCTTGTCTTCATCGGTCAGCTCATAGTCATCAAGATCAGCGGCCACAAGATACGCATCAAGCTCGGCGATGCGCTCCTGCTCAAGCTCGGCAATGCGCTTCTGCATGCACCCAAAATCAATGTCTTCGACGGTGTATACGTAGTTGGGATCATCCGATTCGATTATTGGCAGTTCAAACTTAGCCGTCTTTGCGACAGACCAGTGCCGGGCATATCCGAGATTGGGAATCGCTTTCTTCCAACAGATCGTGATATATAACAACACTTCATCAGACATGTCAATCAAAGGCACAAGCACTTTAACATTGTCCATAACGCAAAAATCCTCATGCACGATATTCATCGTCCGCGTATGATCACCAAATATCAGATAAACCGGTGTGTCTTCCGTGATTTGAAACAGAGGCTCCCTATCCACAAGTCCAACACGACCGTTATTTCTCGTATCCGAAGAATAAGCGGGCGTTTTACCATCAGAAACAAAATCAAGTTTGGACACCTTGAAAGATTGAGGCAGTACCTTAAACAAATCCGAATAAATAAACTCCTTATTCATCCAAACCCATCTCGCCTTTCAAAATCGCACTCATTTTCCACGCGAGATAGTCCGCAATCGTCTTTTTAAAATCCTCTTCCGTAGGCGTGGTATCGACCTTCTTGTGCTGGTTGAATGCCCAGTCATCACCGTTTAACGAAATCGTATCCCGAATGACAAGGCCATTTGTCTCCGTGTAGTAATTTGTCTTCGGCATCTTACCAAGGCAAATTGCCGCCACTTCATCATAACGCTCAAGTGCATGGTCCGTATTCCGCAAATTGACCTTTTGTGTTGACTTCTTGCGATTCTGTCGAGTGTAGCCGTCTTCTGAGAAGTCGATGAACGTCACAACGTCGTCGATTTCATGCGGGCGGTTGACTTGGAACAGATAGATAGCTGTTTGCACGGACGATTTACCGTTGAAAAGGTCTGCCGGCATGTGAATACTTGCAACCAGTGTATTCTTCTTCAGAATCCGCTTCGCGTACACATCCCCCTGCCCGCTTCCGGCATTCTCCTGAATCAGAACAGCACCGTATCCCGTCTGCATGCGTGACAGTGCCTCGTCCACGAAGATAAGTCCCTTGCCCGGTGCCGAATACGGAGGATTGAGCAGGAACACATTCGCAGGGAATGTGTTCCTGTGACTCTTGATGAACTTCGGCCCTTCTTTGTGTGAGTCCCCGCAGATAATCTGCGAGGAGCCATCCCCCATAAGTATCATGTTCAGGACAGCAAGGATATAAATGTTGCCCAGAATCTCGATACCGAGCAACTGATTGTGCTTGATATGCTCAATCTTATTATCCAGCGCCTGCGTGTCGTTGATGTGCCTTTTGGCATCGTCAATCATGATTTCCATGGCGGATACCAGGAACCCGGACGAGCCCATACAGGTATCCCACACGAACGAATCCTTATCCGTCCTTGCGATTCGCGCCATCAGCGCAGTGACGAAGCGCGGCGTTAACACCACGTCATTGAGCTTGTCGTTCTCGATAATCACCCAGTCGTTCAGGCTGTTCAGAATCTTGCCCGTGAAATCCAGATGGATGTTGCTTTCAAGAAGCGGCAAGATGTCCTCTTTGACCTGCTTGTAAATGGACTTGATGACGCTTTCACCATTCACGGGTTTCCAAAGCTCGCTCTTCTCAAACACGGGCCTCAGATAGTTCAGTACCATGTCTACTTTGTCATTCGAACAGTCTTTCCGACGCAGGAATGCTCTTGTTCTGCGCAGAATAATGTTCCCGTCGTTCTCATCGCGGTCGTCATTGCTATAAAAATCAGCTACTTCCAGCGGTCTTACCCCTTCCGTTGTAAGCCCTGCCATGATAAGACCGCAGAACAGGTACAGCTTCTCATTGGTGCTCAGCAAGGTCTTAATGCTTGCGTCGTCGTAAATTCTCTGATGAATCCCCTTGATGCTCTGCTCCAACCGTTCCTCTTTATCGCGCTTGAGCTTTTCCCTTTCAGCAGCCGTCAAGGAGAGCTTGTCAAGCACGGCAAAGAACGTATCTATGTTTGATTGTTTCATCTGCACGAACTCGAAGCCTACGATTTCCTTCGGAACTTTGCCGTTCTTCTTCGACACGTAATACGCCTTGGCCTCCGGGTCCTTGACGCGCCCCTCTTCAAGCATCGTTCCGTTGATGCCGACGACAATGACCTCGCTGTACGTACCTTTGTCCAGAATTGCCAGTCCGTAGTGCAGAGCGCCGTTTACGGCGAATTGCTGTGCGGCACGGTTTGGGTTCTTGCCCCCGCTCACCAGCTCGATATCGCCGCCAGGCGTCAGCTTTTCCAGCTTTCCCTTTGCGCCTTTTGCTTCAATCATTACAGGAATGTCCCGACGAGTCGTATTCTGCAATAGAAGCTGGATGTCCGGGTAGTTTGCTCCTGAGCCGCCGGACTTCGAGTCTGCCCTTTTAAGCGCCCTGGTGATAGAGCTGTTAATCTCTTCCGTCTTTCCGAAATGCCGTATGCCAAGGTCATCCAAAACCGCCTTAAAGTATTCCTCGACCTTTTCCTCAATACTTGCCATTGATTCGTTTTCCTCCTTACCTTTTCATGTTTCACGATGCACGCATTCGCATCAAAATTTCCCCAACTCCGCGCAGACATCGATCCGGGGTTCTCTCAGGAGTAACCTGAGGTTCCTCCTGACATCACTTTTCCGTGAAGAGCACTCGCGCATCAGGCCGCAGCCCTGCCCGGCAGCGCGTCACATCCATTATGTCAGGATTCAAAGAACGGCACGGCCAGCGCCAGCCATTCGTCGGGCAGATATACCGACAGATACCCGTGGTTGTAGCCCTTGGCCTCGTAAATACGGCAGGCGGGGTGCATCGCCTGGAACATGCGGGCGGATTTTTTCACGCAGCGCATCTCCTTCTCGCCGTACCAGTACATCACCTCGGCCCGGTTGCTGCGGATGCCCTCTTTCAGCCTGTACTCCATCATGTAGGTGCGGTACATAGTGTACAGGGTCTTGCGCGGCGTGCGCGGCATATCCTGCAGGTAGTAGGCGCGGATCTCCTCCGGGTACTGCATCTTGGCGGGCAGCATCTTGGGCATCATCGCCAACTGGCTGCGACAGGCTTTTTCGCTGAACATCAGCGGGCCGCAAAGCGCCACGGTCGCCATGCAGAACCGGGCCATGGCCGGTTGGGGATAGCACAGGCTGCCGTCGATGATGGCTTTTTTCGCCACATCCGCCCGGCGGCTCAACAGTTCCATGACGATCTGCCCGCCCAGCGACACGCCGCACAGCGCGAACAAGTGGCCCCCGCACTGCCCGTCGATGTAGGCCAGCAGTTCGTCGGCGCTTTTCTCGGTGGAAACATA
>NZ_CALADU010000179.1 GCF_937890665.1 uncultured Subdoligranulum sp. | reverse complement strand
CGGCGCAATGTTTTGGATAACGGGATGAACGGGGAGCAAACGAGCACCGAGGCGGCTGCTCGCGCCGCCGTGCGAGACGGCGACCCGTCGGTGGAGGTCCTGGTCATGGTGCGTCATGGGGATGGTAGCGTGCATTTCCTGCCATGGCAGGAGGAAGGCCGCGCGGTGGCAGCTGACTGCCCGCCCTGCCAGGAGGACAGCGTGGCCATCGCCCGCCAGCGGTTGCGGCTGCCGGGGTACTTCAGCAAGCGCTGGACCGTCGATTGCGTCATTGAGGAGTTAGAAGGGCAGAACCGGCGCTTTCTGCCGGAGTGGCAGCAGGCGCCGATGCTGAAAGGGGAACTGGTGCTGTTGCTGAATGAAAATTTGACCGCGCATCTGTCCCGGACGGTGCTGCGCTATGACCGTTGGGACGGGTTGACTTGGCAGAAGGAGGAAGCCGATGAAGGAAGTGGAATTTAACCTGTTGGACGAACCCTGGGTGCGGGTGCTTTGTCTGGACTGTACCGTGCGGGAGGTGTCCCTGACGGATGCCCTGCTGCATGCGCACGAGTACAAGGCGTTGGCCGGTGAACTGCCAACGCAGGATGTGGCGGTGCTGCGGCTGCTTTTGGCGGTATTGTATACGGCCTTTTCCCGCGTGGACGTGCAAGGGGAAAACGCACCGATTGGCGCAGGGGAGGATCCTGACTTGGCCCTGGAACGCTGGGAGAGCCTGTGGCATTCGAAACATTTTCCTGTACAGCCGCTCACGACATATTTGGAAAAGTGGCATGAACGATTCTGGCTGTTCCACCCGGAACGCCCTTTCTGGCAGGTACCACAGGCTAAAATCGGTACGGCCTACAGTGCGGCAAAACTGAACGGGGAAATCTCAGAAAGCAGCAACAAACTGCGGATGTTTACGGCTTACAGCGGCACAGGAAAATCGGAGCTAAGCTATGCGCAGGCAGCGCGGTGGCTGTTGTATGTGAACGGGTTTGACGATACATCAGCAAAACCAAAGGAGAAAGGATTGCCGTCGACGGGGGCCGGTTGGCTGGGAAAAGTGGGACTGATCCTGGCGCAGGGGAACACGCTGTTTGAAACGCTGATGCTCAATCTGGTCTTGCTGAAAGACGGCGAACAACCGTGGCAGCCGCCGCTGCCTTGCTGGGAGCTGTCGGAGGCGCGCAGCGCAGAGCGCACTGAGATCCCGCAGCCGGACGACCTTGCAGCGCTGCTCACATTACAATCCCGACGTCTGCTCCTGCACCGGGAGGACGAGAAAGTTATCGGGTATACCCTGCTGGGTGGCGACTTCTTTGCGAGGGAGAACGCTTTCTGTGAGCAAATGACCGTTTGGTGGGCAGTACCGGCGGCCAAAAACAGACCTGTTGTGTATCTGCCAAAACGGCACGATCCGGCCAAACAGTTTTGGCGGGAATTTCCAAGTGTGTTTTTGCAGGAATCAGACGGAAGATGTCCAGGAGTCGTGCGGTGGGTCGAGGAATTGACCCGCTTGAATGACGCAATCCTGGACAGGAAAACACTGATCCGCTTTCAGATCACCGGGGTGGGGTATGGCGACAAGGACTTTTTTGTGACGGACACTTTCAGTGATTCTCTCACCTTCCATGCCGCATTGCTGGACGAACTGGGCAGGCGATGGCGGCAGAAGATCACCGATGAGATCGGCCGCTGTGAGAAATTGGCCCAAGCGGTCGGAAACCTGGCCCGAAATCTGGACATCGCCGCCAGCGACCCGGATCACGCCAGTAAAAAGAATTCCGCGAAAGCAGCCCAGGAACAGTTCTATTTTCGGTTGGACCAGTCCTTCCGTCGCTGGCTGTGTGACATCGACCCGGCGTGGGATGGCGAAACGGCAGAAGAGTACGTCCGCCAGTGGCGGGCCAACGCCAAACGGATCGCCCAAACATTGGGCAGCCAGCTGGTGTACCAGAGCGGCAACGCGGCTTTTATCGGACGGATGATCAAAACCTCCAGTGGCAAAGCGAGCGACAAGGAAACGTACTATTCGGCCCCGAAGGTGTACAACTGGTTCCTGGCCGACGTGAACAGAGTCTATCAAAAATAAGGAGGAGCGCGTATGACACAAAGACAGCAACTGCAGCGCTATGTGGCCGCCCGGCTGCGCTGGCTGCAGACCCTGCCGGAGCACCCGCGCAAAGCGCAGCTGGCGGACCTGCGCCGCGGTGTGGGCCACGCCCCCGGCGAACTGCCGGAACTGTGGGGCGTATTTTTGCAGGGTATGCCCGAAGAACTACAAAGTCGCACGGGGGACCCCACTTGGGCCGAGTGGGCAATCTATCTGGTCCTGACCCTCTACGCCCTGCACCAGCAGGGCCAGACAAGCCCCATGCATAAGGAGGGGGAAGGCTTGGGCAAGGCCGCCCGTCTGCTGGTGCCGCCCGGGCAGGACCCCGGCGAAAGCAGCATCCAAAAGCGCTTCAATATGCTGGCTACCGCCACACAGATGCCGGAAATTTCTCACCATCTGCGCGGGATGATCCAACTGTTGCGTGCGAATGGTATACCGCTGGACTATGTGCAGCTGGCATGCGACCTGTATGACCTGCAATTTCCCGATGCCATGCCCCATGTCCGCCTGCGCTGGGGCCAGGATTTTTACCATGACACCAAAGAAGAAAACACGGAAAATGCGTGACGTTTTCCCCGATCATAGAAAGAAAAGGAGCATAGATTATGGAACCCAAACGTCTGTATGTTGATTTTCATGTATTGCAGACCGTGCCGCCCAGTTGCGTCAACCGCGACGATACCGGCAGCCCCAAGACCGCTGTGTACGGCGGCACCACCCGCGCCCGCGTTTCCTCCCAAGCCTGGAAGCGGGCGATGCGGCTGATGTTCCGGGAGGGACTTCTCGACAGCGAGCAGGTCGGCGACCGCACCAAAAAGATCGTTGGGCTGGTGGCGGATGAGATTGAAGCCCTGGCGCCGGGGCAGGATGCCAAAAAGATGGCGCGGGATGCCCTGAGTCTGGCAGGCCTCAGCAAAATCAAGGAGGATAAGGAGGATGCCGACACCCTGTTCTTCATGAGCCGTGCCCAGGCCCGGGCTCTCGCGCAGCTGGCCGTCGAAGGAAATAACGACAAGAAGGCGTACAAGGACGCCCTCAAGGCGGCACCCTCGGTGGATATGGTGTTGTTTGGCCGCATGGTAGCCAGTGACCCGTCGCTGAACTACGACGCTGCCGCACAGGTGGCGCACAGCATCTCCACCCACGCCGTGCAGAACGAATACGATTATTTCACCGCCGTCGATGACTGCGCGCCGGAAGACAATGCCGGTGCGGGGCATTTGGGTACAGTCGAGTACAACTCTTCTACACTCTACCGCTACGCCACCGTCAATGTAAAGGAGTTGGAAGAACAGTTGGGCGGCGAAGCGGCGCCCGGTGTTATCCGTACTTTTGGTGAGGCCTTTGTCCGTTCAATGCCCACGGGCAAGCAGAATACCTTTGCCAACCGCACCCTGCCCGATGCCGTCTATGTGACGCTGCGCACCGACCAGCCGGTCAACCTCTGCGGTGCCTTTGAAAAGGCGGTCCCCGCCACGGCAAACGGCTTTGTCGGACCTTCCAAAGCGGCCCTGGCGGATTACGCGCAAAAGGTGTATACCTGTTATGCCGACGCGCCGCTGCAGGCGTTCACGGTGGGCGAAGGGCTGGAAACGTTGGCCCCGGCGCAGCCGCTTGGTCGCATGTTGGATGCCCTTGAAACGGCCGTGCGGCAGCAATTGAACGCAGAAACCGGGAATGAGGTGGAATAATGGCCACATTGTTGCTGCGCCTGGCGGCACCGCTGCAATCCTGGGGCGCAGATTCCAAATTTGAGACCCGAAAGACAGAGCGCGAACCGACCAAGAGCGGCGTCATCGGCCTGCTGGCGGCGGCCCTGGGCCTGCGCCGGGACGATGACGCCGGGTTACAGCCGCTGTGCGGTCTGCGCTTTGGCGTGCGTATCGACCGGGAAGGCGAACTTTTGGTCGATTTTCATACCGCCGGCAATCCCACGCCGCAGCAGGTGCGGGCTGCCCGCCGCAACGGCAAAGTGCCGGGCGCGCGCTATGTCACCCAGCGGCATTACCTGGCCGATGCGGTCTTTCTCGTTGGCCTTGAAAGCGAGGATGAAGCCCTGCTGCAAAAACTGGTCTGGGCATTGGGACACCCGGCCTACCCGCTGTTTTTGGGGCGGCGCTCCTGCCCACCCACGCTGCCGCTTTGCCTGGGCATCCGACCGTTGCCGCTGGAAGCAGCCCTGCGGGCGGAACCGGCACAGACATCCGACGCGGCGGGGCAGGAGATTCGTTGCCGCATTGTGATGGACGCTGACCTTGCCCAGCCCGGCGCGGCACCCCGGCGGGACCTGCCGTGTTCTTTCAGCCCTATCCACCGCCAATATGCGTATCGTGCAGCGGCGGAAAGTGAAATTGTTCTGCAGCCCGCCGCCGGACCGGACGGACTGGAAACAGAACACGACCCTTTTGCAGAATTGTGAGGTGCCGGCTATGTATTTGTCCCGAGTAGAATTGGACCTTACCCGCCGTGCCACTATGCAAGCGTTGGTCGCTCCGCAAAAGTTGCATGGCGCTGTCGAATCCGCTTTTGAAGGGGAACGCCGGCGCCGCCTGTGGCGGTTGGACCGCTTGGGTGGGAAACTGTATTTGCTGCTGCTCAGTGAGGATCAGCCTGATCTGACCGGCATTGCCGCGCAGTTTGGCCCCGTTGCCGGAGTGGGTATTGCGGAAACACGCGACTATACGCCGATGCTAAAGCGTGTCACGCCCGGCAGCGTTTGGCAGTTTCGCCTGACGGCCAATCCCACCAAAAGCTGCCCTAACCCCAAGGACGCGGCAGCCCGTGGTACAGTGCGGGCGCACTGCACGGTGGAATATCAGCAGCAATGGCTTTTGCAGCGGGCTGAAAAGCATGGCTTTGCCCTGACGCCGGACAGTTTTACCGTCACGGCGTCGCGGTGGCTGCAATTTGCCAAAGGCGGCGACCGGCGGCACCCGGTCACGCTGTTGTCTGTCACCTATGAAGGCGTTTTGGAAGTCACCGACCCGCAGGCTTTCTGCCAACTGCTGACGGAAGGTATTGGCCGTGGCAAGGCATACGGCCTGGGCCTGATGACGGTGATGCACAGGGGGTGAACACGTTGGCCGAACTGCCCGGCATGATCCGCCCGGAACTGCAGGCCTTGCCGCAGGTCAAGGACCGCATGACCTTTTTATATCTGGAGCATTGCACATTAGGGCGACAAGACGGCGCCATCACGGTGACGGATGAAAAGGGCGTCGTCCATATCCCGGCAGCGGCCATCTCTGTGTTGCTGCTTGGCCCCGGTACCCGCGTGACCCACCGCGCCATGGAACTGATAGGTGATACCGGTGTGGGGGCCGTCTGGGTAGGGGAGCACGGTGTGCGCTACTATGCCCATGGACGCCCGTTGACGACCCGCGCAAACTTGCTGTTGCGGCAGGCCGAGTTGGTCACCAACACCCGCAAGCACCTGGCTGTGGTGCGGAAAATGTATCAACTACGCTTCCCGGAAGAGGATGTTTCCCGGTTGACCATGCAGCAGCTGCGGGGCCGCGAGGGGAGCCGTGTGCGGAGTGTGTACCGCAAAGCGTCCAAAGAGAGTGGCGTGCCCTGGAATGGCCGCTTGTATCGGCCGGAGGATTTTGCCGCCGGGGACAAGGTAAATCAGGCACTTTCGGCGGGGCATGCCTGCCTGTATGGGCTGGCACACGCCGCGATCGTTGCTCTTGGCTGTGCGCCCGGCTTGGGATTTGTCCATGTGGGGCATGAAGGTTCTTTTGTTTATGATATTGCGGACCTCTATAAAGCGGAAGTTACCATTCCTATTGCTTTCCAGGCGGCGGCAGAAGACCCGGAGGACTTGCCGGCTGTGGTGCGCCGCCGTGTGCGTGACGCTATGGTGGAACATCATATTCTGGAACGCATGGTTCACGATATTCGTTGGCTGTTGCAGGACGAAGAAACAGCAGAGAAAACCGTGGAGGAAGCAGTCTATTTGTGGGATGACCGGCTGGGCACGGTAGCCAACGGCGTCAACTATTTTGAAGCAGGGGAGGGGGATGCGTCATTATCGTCATCACCATGACTGATTGCCCGCCCCGCCTGCGGGGCGACCTGTCCAAATGGTTGTGTGAGATCAATACAGGGGTCTATGTTGGCCAGGTAAGCGGCCGTGTGCGCGATGCGCTGTGGGACCGCGTCTGTAAAAATTTGCAGACGGGCCGAGCCACTATGGTTTATACGACTAACGGTGAGCAGAAGATGGATTTTCGTGTGCATAACACGACTTGGACGCCGGTGGATTTTGATGGGATCAAGCTCATGCGCCGGCCTTTGCCGCAGGGGGCGACGGAAGCCCTGCCGCTGAAGCCCGGTTTCAGCAAGGCAGGCAAACGGCAGATGGCAGCCCGGCAGGCGGGCGCGCGTGCCCGTACCGGTGAATGCTTGGTATGGATCGATCTGGAGACCACTGGTCTGCAGCCAGACCGGGATGAGATCATTGAGTTTGGGGCGCTCCGCCTGGATGGCGACAGAGAAACCGAATTCAGTTGCCTGGTTCGACCGTCTGGTCCGTTACCTCAGACAGTTGCAGAATTGACGGGTCTGACAGACGAGATGCTGCAAGAGCAAGGCGTTGCTATGGAGCAGGCGTTGAAGAAATTTCTGAGTTTTATCGGAAAAGACCGGCTGATTGGGTATAATCTTTCGTTTGATATGGTTTTTTTGCGCGCTGCCTGCCAGCGCAACGGCCAGCCAATGCCCACAAACCGCAGTGTGGATTTGCTGAACCTTGCACGGCGCAAAGTCAGCGGCGTCAGCAATTTCAAACTGACAACGCTTGCCGCGCATTTTGCACTGGCACAGCAAACATCTCATCGGGCCCTGGCAGATTGCCGGTTGATGCGAGAAATTTACATAAAACTGAATGAATAGCGGATGATGGCTGATATAAAACGACGGTTTTATGAGATCTTTTTAGGCTTGTCCCCGCGCCCGCGGGGGTGATCCCTGCCCAATTAAGAGCAGCAGTTTGTTTTGCAGCTTGTCCCCGCGCCCGCGGGGGTGATCCTACGGCTGCAAGCCCCTATGGCGTTTTCGGCGGCTTGTCCCCGCGCCCGCGGGGGTGATCCTAAAGGGAAGCCCATTGGTTCGGGAAACCACTGCTTGTCCCCGCGCCCGCGGGGGTGATCCCATTTGAAACCCCGTCAACAGCGCATAACCAAGCTTGTCCCCGCGCCCGCGGGGGTGATCCCCCTTCGACCGCGCCGAAGTTCAAAGTAGTCATCTTGTCCCCGCGCCCGCGGGGGTGATCCTACTCGCATTGCGAGTTATAATGTGGACACAGTCTTGTCCCCGCGCCCGCGGGGGTGATCCCGAGATTTTTACACAAATTCGGGTATCAGATGACTTGTCCCCGCGCCCGCGGGGGTGATCCACATCGTGGCCGCGAACTTGACGGCGGAGTGCAGCTTGTCCCCGCGCCCGCGGGGGTGATCCTGCCCTGGGCATCAGCTACGGACAGTATGTGGCCTTGTCCCCGCGCCCGCGGGGGTGATCCTACAATGCAATATGTGGTATCATAGTATCACCGCTTGTCCCCGCGCCCGCGGGGGTGATCCTCATGATGAGGCCCATCCTCTGGTGACGATGCTGCTTGTCCCCGCGCCCGCGGGGGTGATCCCCATTGCAAGGCAACGTGAATCAGCAATAGCGGCTTGTCCCCGCGCCCGCGGGGGTGATCCTCCGTATCAGAGATATTGCTATAGTATCAAGATCTTGTCCCCGCGCCCGCGGGGGTGATCCATGGGAACAGCGTAGGCAATCCAACAGCAAGAAGCTTGTCCCCGCGCCCGCGGGGGTGATCCCTTCCAGCAAGCCGGAAAACAGGCGGCCAGTTTTCTTGTCCCCGCGCCCGCGGGGGTGATCCCAGGGGGCTATCTGTATGCAGTATAACACACGGCTTGTCCCCGCGCCCGCGGGGGTGATCCCTCTTCCGGGCATTTCCCGTACCACAAAATCTGCTTGTCCCCGCGCCCGCGGGGGTGATCCCTGGTTGGAAGGCTATTGTCCCGAAGAATTTTGCTTATCCCCGCGCTTGCGGGGGTGATCCCCAGGAACGCGGCTTGTACGAAGTGAGCAAAGACTTATCCCCGCGCCCGCGGGGGTGATCCCTACACGCCGGAGTACCGAGAGACCAGCGGCGTCTTATCCCCGCGCCTGCGGGGGCAATTTCTGTGCATCGGGAAAACAAAAGCGGCCGCCCGGATATATATCCGGGCGGCCGTAAAGCTGCGGTATCAGAGAAAATCAGAGTCGCTTTTTATGGAAGAACCATGCGGCGGCCATCCCAAAGCCGGACAGGATCAAAACGCCTACCAGGAACAACACCGGGAAGCTGTCGCCCGTCTGGGGGACAACGGTGGAAGTAGTCTGTGCGTTTGTCTGCTCCGCAGCGGGGGCGTCCGCAGAAGTTGCGGCAGGTGCAGAGGGGGCAGAGCTGTCTTTTTGCTCGTTGGAAGAGCCGGGCTGTTCGGGCTGGCCGGAACTGCCTGCTTCAAAGTGCCAGGTGCCCACGAAAGTCACATCCCCGTCAATGGTCTTGATTTCGGCGTCCCAGCCCACGAAGCTCCATACACCGCCGTCCACTTCTACACGGGTGGAAGACAACGCGGCTGCCTTTACAGTCGTGCCGAGCGGATACCGCTGAGTATCTACCGGCAGCAGTTGGGTGACCTGGTCAGGAAGCGGCCGGTCCGGCGTGTCGCTCTGGAACTGGTAGGAAACACTGTAGCTTTCCTGCCAGGTCAGAACGAAGGGCGAGAAGGTGCTGGTGGTAAAGCGAATACCGTGTTCCGTGGTTTCGACGGGGATCGAATAGGCGTTGCAGTTGGCGATTTCCGATTCCAGATCGTCAACAGTCATGTCGCGGTCCAAGCCGTCAAAATGTACCAGATGGAAGATGTACCCGTCATCCGTACCGTCGGGATAGGGCAGATAAAACGTCACGGGCTTGCAGGGCTGGACCCAGGTGTTGCCGTTTGCAACATCTACCAGGTCCAGATACACCGATTCATAATAACGGTTTTCGCCGTCGGTGCCCAGAACCTCGTTGGTACGGTCCTGCAAAAGCTGGTCGCTGTTTTCAGCGTGTACGATGCTGTCGGCTAAGAGTTCCACTTTGCCGTCTACCACTTTGACCTGGCTGTCGTTGACGAAAAACTCCGTGTCGGGGTCCAGTACGGCAGTGGGGGCCGTGACCTCCTCAACAGGCGGTTCGGTTATTGTGTCGGTGGTGGAACCGTCGGTGGTGACGCCGCGGATCGTGAGTTTGCTGGCCTGGGTGATCACAGGGTACACGATCCTGCAAAACGGGTCAAAGTAAGTTGGAGTTTTCGTAGGTGCGGGCGCGGTAGCGGAACGTGGACAGCGGCATCCCGCAGGCTTTGGCGGCGGCTGTTCCGGTGGTCTCTCCCTTTTTCCAACTTTGGTAGATGGTGGGGAAGTTTTCGGGCAGCGGTTTGGGGATGCGTCCAAAACGGACGCCGCGCGCCTTGGCGGCGGCAATGCCTTCTGTCTGCCGCTGGCGGATCGTTACCCGCTCGTTTTCAGCGACAAAGGACAGGATCTGCAATACGATATCCGCCAAAAAGGTCCCCACCAGGTCCTTTCCGCGCCGGGTATCCAGCAAAGGCATGTCCAGCACTACGATGTCAACGCCTTTCTTTTTGGTAAGAAGGCTCCACTGCTCCAAAATCTCGGTGTAATTGCGACCAAGACGATCGATGCTCTTTATATAGAGCAGATCGTCTTTTTTAATTTCCGCACCAGTTTCTGGTACTGCGGGCGGTCAAAGTCTTTGCCGCTCTGCCGGTCAAGGTAGATGTTCTGCCGGGTGATGCCGGTCGCCGACAGGGCGTCGAGCTGCCGGGCTTCGTTTTGTTCCCGCGTGCTGACGCGGGCGTACCCGTAAGTTGTGGTTTCGATGATCGGTTCCCTCCCTTATACAAAGATACCTAGATTATATAGCGGGAAAGCGTATGCCTTCCAGCGTATTGGTGGGCAGGGGACGCACTGCGTATGCGCATTTTGCACAAAAAATAGCAGCAAAATTTGGAAATACGATTGCCACATATGCCACGATTCGCACCACTTGGGGAAAGTAAATTGAAATGGGGGCAATGAGTCTATATAATGAAATAATGAAAAAAATGTGAAAAGAAACGATAAAATTTCTCACCACATGAAAGGGGACGAACATGCGAAAAAAGGTCAACCTGAATAAGGAGTGGATTTTTACCGGCCCCCAGGGAACGGACGCGGCGGTGGATGTGCCGCATACCTGGAACGCGGTGGATGGTCAGGACGGTGGCAATGACTACTGGCGCGGTACCTGTACCTATAAAAAGCGGTTCGCGGCGCCGTCGTTTGACGCGGCTACCCAGGACGTATATCTGGAATTCGAGGGCGTAAACGCCAGCGCCGACGTGCAGTTGAACGGCCGCATGGTGATGCACCATGACGGCGGCTACTCTACCTTCCGGCATTGCGTGACGGATCTGCTGCACGCGGAAAACCAGTTGATCGTCCAGGTGGACAACGGCGTGAATGACCGGGTATATCCGCAGAAGGCGGACTTTACCTTCTACGGCGGCATTTACCGGGATGTGAACCTGATCGTAGTCAACAAGCACCGCTTCTGCATGGACCATTTCGGCGGTCCCGGCCTGAAAGTGACCCCCACGGTCCAGGGGGCGGACGGCGATGTCCGGGTAGAATCCTGGTGCAACGTGGAAGATCCCGAAGTCGAAGTGGTCCTCACCGACCGGGACGGCAACGAGGTGGCCCGCGGAACGGGCACCGACATCACCCTGCGGATCGAGAACGTCCACCTGTGGGACGGCGTGGCGGACCCCTACCTGTACACCGCAACGCTGCGCCTGATGGAAAACGGCAGCGCGGTGGACGAGGTGAGTTGCCGGTTCGGTGTGCGCACCTTCCACATGGACCCGAAGGAAGCGTTCTTCCTGAACGGGCGGCGGTATCCGCTGCACGGTGTTTCCCGCCATCAGGACCGCAAGGGCATCGGCAATGCGCTTACCAAAGAACATCATGAGGAGGATATGGCTCTGATCCGGGAGATCGGCGCCAACACCATCCGCCTGGCCCACTACCAGCACGACCAGTATTTCTATGATCTGTGCGATACCTACGGCATGATCGTTTGGGCCGAGATCCCCTACATCTCCGAACATATGCCCC
>NZ_CALADU010000178.1 GCF_937890665.1 uncultured Subdoligranulum sp. | reverse complement strand
TCAGCATAGTACAATTATAAACCCTATGGTTGATAAGCACAAGCTACCTTCTTTAAAATTAACATCCCATTAAAAAGCGCCTTGCAGCCATTTCAAAAGCTACAAGGCACCTCATGCATTCTATCATTTACCTCCCCACATCCACCTTCGCCCCAGATTTGAACTCTACCTCAAACCGCTCATTATAAACCGTGACCTTCTCTATCAGCCGCCGTACCAGCAGTTCATCATATTCCGTGACCTCTATGGACTGCTGTTCCAGAAACTCCCGCATCTCCCTGATCCGCTGTTTCAGTCCCTCCCGCTCGGCGCTCTCCACCAAGGCATTCTGTTTCAATTCCCGCAGCCTGTCAATCTCATCCGCAACACTGTTATAATCCTTTTTTGAATTCGCCAGCTTCAGAAGTTCCTTTTGCGGGTCCAGCAGTTTGGCCTCAATCCCTTCCAATGAGGTTTCATCCTCCTGCCGGATTACCGCTTCTATGTTCTCCTGGAGAGTGGACATCATGCTTTCTCTGTTACCCAGCGCAAGGTTGATCGCCTGTACCACCGCCGCCTGCAGATCCACCTCTTGAATGGTTGGTGCATCACAGGCAGTTGGTCCATGTTCCACACGGTTACAGCACCGCCACACGGTGGAGTGCTTTCCCCGGTTATTCCATGCAATCCGCCGGTAAATTTCGCCGCACTTGGAGCAGTATACAATACTGGATAAGGCATACTTGCTGCTGTAAACCCTCTTTTTCCGGTTGGCTCCACTGTGGAGGTTCGCCCGCCGGATCATTTCCTCCTGCACCTGCATATAAAGGTCACGGGGAATGATGGGCTCATGGCTGTTTTCCACATAATACTGTGGAACAATCCCCTTGTTCTGCACCCTCTTTTTATTGAGAAAGTCAACAGTATAGGTCTTCTGCAAAAGGGCGTCTCCAATGTACTTTTCATTCTGCAGGATTTTCTTCAGTGTTTCCGGACGCCACTTCGTTTTTCCGGCCCCGGTAAGAATCCCGTCTGCTTCAAGTCCACGCCCGATCTGGAGCAGGCTTGCCCCTTCCAGGTACTCCCGGTAAATCCTCTTTACCACCTCCGCCTCCGCAGGCTCTATGATCAGGTTTCCTTCCTCATCCTTTGTGTAACCCAGGAACCGGCTGTGGTTGACCCGTACCTCCCCGTTCTGGAAGCGGTACTGCAATCCGAGTTTGATGTTCTGACTCAAAGACTGGCTTTCCTGCTGTGCCAGGCTCGCCATAATGGTAAGCAGCACCTCACCCTTGGAATCCATGGTGTTGATGTTCTCTTTTTCAAAGAAAACCGGGATGTTCTTCTCCTTCAGTTCCCGGATATACTTCAGACAATCCAGGGTGTTTCTGGCAAACCGGCTGATGGACTTGGTAATGATCATATCAATGTTTCCGTCCATGCAGTCCCGGATCATGCGGTTAAATTCCTCCCGCTTTTTCGTATTCGTTCCAGTGATCCCGTCATCAGCATAAATCCCGGCCAGTTCCCATTCCGGATTCTTCTGGATAAACTGCGTATAATGCGCCACCTGCACCTCATAGCTGGATGCCTGCTCCTCACTATCCGTAGAAACCCGACAGTAAGCAGCGACTTTCAGCTTTGGCCGCTGCCCAACTGCAGCGGTATTTCCTACCCGCTTTCTGGCGGGGATCACGGTAATATTCCTACTTAGTTCCATCCCCATCCACCTCGCTCTCAATCAAACTGTATGCATACGCCGCCTGTTCAAAGGGATCGTCAGAAACCTTTTTCACTGCAGGTATGGTAAAGCTGGTAGGGAAGAGGATGTCCTTCTTTCCTTCCAGTTCCCACACCCGCCCCAGTGCTTTTGCCCGACTCATGCGTATTTCTTCTGCCTTATCGAAGATTTCTTTGTCGATAATAGCCGGATAGTAATCATCTCCAAGGTACTTCTTATTCCGGAGCATCCTGCCGGCGCTTCCGTGGTATAGCTTTAATCCAACCTTTTCGGCGGCAGGCACAAGTGCCATGCCGGAAATATAGTTTTGAAAAAACTCCCGCACCGTGACGGCCTGTTTTTCATCGATGACCGCCCGGCCATTTTCAATCCGGTATCCATACGGAATGTGTCTCATGGTTCCACCAGCCTTTCTTTCAAGGACAGTCCGCATTTCCATTCAAAAACCACTTCTTTTCTGGACAGTACGGTGATCCGCTCCACGAAGGAAAGGAAAATTTCATCATCGAATTCCGTCATCATGGTTCCTTTGGATGTAAACCGGAGCAACCGCTGCAATTCCTCTATTTTGACCATATCTCCATTGACAGAGCGCATCAGCCCATCCTTTTCCTGCCGCAGGGCTTCCGCTTCCGCTGCAAGTTCATTACTTTCCTTATTAAAAAGAGCAGGCTCCAGATAGCCGCTTGCCATCAGGTTCGTCAGCACCTGTTTCTGCTCCCTGTTTTTCTCGATTGCCGTTTCCAGTTCTTCAATCTTTAGCAGCCGGGATTGAGCATTCAGTCCCCGCAGGCTTTGCAAAAGAGGACGCAGCACCATCTGATGTCCAAAGACCAGCTTATTCATCATGGTAACAAACGCCAGTTTCAAAGCATCATCCGTGATGTATTTCTGCGAACAGCTTTCCTTGTCTTTCAGATGATTGGCACAAGCCCAGGCCACATACTGGCCGCTGGGTTTATAATGCATTCGTCTCTTATATTTGCCGCCGCATTCTCCACAGCAGATCCGGCCGGAAAAGCCGTACCGGTTCTGGTATCTCCCGGTATCATAGCCATTTCCTTTTTCACGCCCCCGCTGCTTCAAAACTGCATTGGCCAGTTCAAACTCTTCCTTGCTAATGATTGCTTCATGGTGGTCTTGCATCAGGTACTGGTCAAGCTCTCCCCGGTTTTGGTGTCGGTTAAAGCTGCTGTCCGTATAGGTTTTCTGGAACAGGACGTCACCCGTATACTTTTCATTCCCGATGATGGCGTTGACGGTACTCGGTGTCCAATGCCCGCCCTTCTTGGTAGCAACGCCACGCTCATTTAATTCATTCGCAATCTCGTGGGTACTTTTCCCCGCAAGCGTGTCCGCAAAGATCTGTTTCACGATCTCCGCCTGCTCCGACACGACCACCATCTCCCCGTCCACATTGTCATAACCATATGGGGGATAGGAAATGATGAATGTTCCATTCTGAAACCGCCGCTTGATACCCCACTTCTCATTTTCAGAAATGGACACCGACTCGCTTTCTGCCAGACTGCTTAAAATGGAAAGCATTAATTCACTCTCCATGGAGCCCGTGTTTAGATTTTCTTTTTCAAAATAGATGTAGATCTTTAAGTCCAGCAGCTTCCGCACCAGTTCCAGACAGTCCGTGGTATTTCTGGCAAGACGGCTGATGGATTTGGTAATGACGAAGTCAATCGTTCCTCTCTCGCAGGCGGCAACCATCGCCAGCAACCCATCTCGCTTTTCTTTTTTCGTACCGGAAATGCCTTCGTCATAGTAAAGTCCGGCAAACTCCCACTCATCATTGGATTTGATATAACTCTCATAGTGGGCCTTCTGCGCTGCCAGACTAACGAGCTGTTCATCTCTGGCTGTAGATACCCGGCAGTAGGCCGCCACTCTAAGTTTTCTCTTTTCGAGGAGCATATTCTCTTCAATCTTTGTGATCCGTTTCATCCTCTCACCTCTCTTTCGGTACGGACATATTCGCTCTGACACCTGCAAATAACAAGTCATTTAGGGCATAATCCGAGCCAGATAGGGAGAGAATGATTGGCAGTTTTTCGCCGTAATTTTGTCTAATTCACCCTCAGAAATCAGCTCCGCCTCCCGCAGCTTTTCCAGCAGTTTTTGCGCCATGTAATAGTCAAATTCCCTTTGCAGCTCCTCATCTGTGAATAGTTTCCTCTCTGCTGTCTGATTCTGAAAACCAGCCGTCACCTTCGTTACCTGCATGGTATTCCTCCTATCCGAAGGATGCCTCCTTCAAAATACGGAGATTTCTACAGCGTTTTGAGGGGGTATTACAGACAAAAAAATAAAGCCCGCAGGCCATGCATCTATCGCACAGCCCACGGGCCTCCTGTTCTTTCCGTTTTATTTAAAGCCGTTTACAGTAATCCAGGGAAATCCAACCAGCGCCGCTCTTGAGTTTTCCCCAGCCATTAGTCGATCCGGTGCCGGATTTCACCTCGGTAATCGTGAACACACCCTTTCTTCCTGCTTATAACCATTGATTCAATTAGAAATAAAACAAGATAGCGGGCGACCCGTTCTCAGTCATAAAAAACACAAAATAGGTAAACACCCCAAAACATAATGTGTTTATTTTTTGTTCCTTTCAGGAATAGCGTTTCTTTCTGCCATAGACAATTCTTTATGGAGACGTAACGCCATGAATACAGTGATTACAGCTGTCATAACATCAGCGATTGGTTGAGCGTATAGAATACCATTGAGCCCCCATACAACTGGGAGCAACAAAATGGTAGGGATAAAACAAATTCCTTGTCTACATACCCCTAAGAAAAATCCAGCCGTTCCTTTACCCAAAGCGAGAAACAATGAGGAATAAACGGTATAAAAACCAAAAAGGATAAAAGAGAAACCACTGGCCATCAAGGATTTCTGGCCTACTGCAATCATTTCTGCATTACCGTCAGTAAACTGAGAAATTATTTGAGTAGAGAATATTGCCATTAGCAATCCCACGACCAAACAGAACGCCGTAGACCATACAATAGACGTTTTAATAGCTTCACGCAGACGATTAAACTTTTTCGCCCCGTAGCTAAATCCAGCAATAGGCTGAAATCCTTTTAGAAAACCGAACACAACCAGCGTTCCCATAGAAGTAATCCGTGTTACTGCACCCATACCAGCAATGACCGCATCACCATAGCCATTGGCAGAACGGTTTATCAGGGCGATAGAAAGACTTGTAAGCAACTGGAACGCTAATGTAGGAATACCTATTTTCAAAATCTCCGCCATCATTTTTCTGGAAGGCGCATACAACTTGATACTAAAGGTGAAGGCGCTCTGTTTGCGAAAAACATACGTTAAATAGACCAGTGTAGATACCATCTGCGAAATGGCTGTTGCAATAGCGGCACCAGCTACGCCCATATTAAAAGTGTAAATAAAGAGAGGATCTAAGGCAATATTCAACACCGCACCCAAAAGTAAGGCGCACATAGTTGTCTTGGCGGCGCCCTCGCTACTCACAATATTATTCATTGTCACGTTAAATACATTGAAAATACAGGATACTACATAAATTCTTCCATACATTAAAGCATAAGGGATAATTGTGTCTGTTGCACCCAGCATAACAAGCAACGGTTCAAGGAAAACTGTAGCGATTAAAATAATAGCAGCTCCAATTAAGACACTACTATACAGTGCTGTACTGGCGACTTTATTTGCTGTTTCCTTATCACCACTTCCCAGCAATCTGGAAAGATATGAGGCTGCGCCATTACCAAACATCAATCCCAGTCCGACCACCACTTGTCCTAAGGGGAAAATAATTGAAATAGCCCCCATTTGGCTGTCCCCCAACGCGCCGACAAAATAAGCATCCACTAAATTGTATAGGGCATTAATCAGCATCCCGATCATGATCGGGATACCGAGCGACATGAGAGCTTTCGGAATAGGGGCGTTCCCTAAAAGCTCCAATTTGTTGTTACCTTCCATTGAAAAACTCCTTTCCGCAAGTATAATTTAGAGTAGTATAAATTATAGGATATACCCGCATCAGTTATACTACTATAAATTATAGTAGTTGTCAAGCCTGTTTTCCTTGACAAATGGTGTAAAATCTAATACTATAATTTATAGTGTTCTTGCAATCTGATTTGTGGATATAGAGACACAGAAAGGACGGCGTTGCATGGCAACAATAGATTTAATTGTATTAGGAATTTTGAAAAAGGAGCCTATGAGTGCCTATGATATACAAAAGTTGGTAGAATATAGAAACATTTCAAAATGGGTTAAGATCAGCACCCCTTCTATTTACAAAAAAGCTATTCAATTAGAAGAAAAAGGACTAATCAAAGGCGAAATTGTAAAAGAAGGAAAGATGCCTGAAAAAGCAGTGTATTCACTAACAGAAGCGGGCGAAACGGAATTTGAAAGGCTTATGTTTGAGATTGCCTCAAAGCCTATCAGCATTTTTTTGGATTTTAATGCTGTAATTGTGAACTTAGACTCGTTGCCACATGAAAAACAAAAAGAGTGTATTGCAGAGATTGAGGACAATATCAAGACGCTGAAAACCTATTTAGAAACCAATATCGCAGAAAAGGAAAGCAAGCCGGGGATACCTGCAACAGGTATGGCAGTTTTACGGCAGCAATTCGTGTTAGTAAAAGCGATTGAAGATTGGATCACGTCTTTAGAAATTGAATGACTTAAATATCAAAGAAAATGAATGAGAAAGTGTCGGACGCATCAGCCTAACGGCAAACATCTGGCGCATAAGGCGCTGGCGGAAATAGTAGATATTGAATAGCGGTATCTCGCCAAAATTGAGAATAAAGAGACTATCCCCAGCCTCCCGGTCGCAATCCAACTTATCAAGACCTGCTGGCTTCCTGTAGAACGGTATTTCAATTCCGAAGTGCTGCTCTCGGAAAGTGAGCAGCGCCAGCGAGCCGGTCACAAGTTGAAACTCTGTCCCAAAGAATACCTGCCAATCATTGAGGGCGCGATTGATGGGGTCATAAAAATGAACAGCCGCAGAAGAAAGAAACGAGGATGCCTGAAAACCATCCTCTATTTTCTTTTGTTTACGGGGGACGCAAAAACGTCTTTTATTTTTTTGCACTTTTTTCAGGAGAAGCCCGTATTTTGTGGGCAGTTTAAGGTGTTCGGGACGTTCTATTAGCGGAGAAGAATAAAAACAGCAAGCATATGTTTTAAAACCTTTAGAGCTTGCTTTTTAATCGGTGATGTGTAAGCTGTGATTCACAGAAATAAAATATATCTTTAAAGATGTAATCATTCTGCAAATATCTGAGGTGTTCGATCTGTTCAATGAGGATTTTTACGATGGCGAGCTGAAACGCCCGACCATTGCTGTATCGCCGGACGAAGGGCGCAGGGCTTATGGCTGGTGCAGTATCAACAAGATATGGAACGCCAGCGGCGAGAAGTGTCGGGAAATCAATCTCTGCGCCAAGTACCTTGACCAGTCTATCTTCGGGTTGGCTGCCACGCTCTGCATGAGCTGTCCCACCTCTCCAATCTGGTGTATGGCATTCAAAATACAACTACCAAATTAAATATTTCTTTAATAAGCTCCCTTGACCATCAGCTTTTATCTTCTTTATCACATAGCTCAACCATTCATCCGGTGTTGGTATCTCTCCAGCACAGGGAATTTTTCTCCATTGCTCCCGTTTGACCGGATCTTTATCATTCCACCCCTTTTCAATTCTATCGGAAATTATCGCCCGCATTTCCTCAGCTGAAATATTTCTCTCTCGCGCCATTCTTTCAAAAATATGCTCCTGCATTATTCTACCTCCAGTCTTTTGTGAATAGCATTTCTATCATCTACAATACTATAACTATATAAGTCCATTTTAGGAAATATCGTAGCTACCGATTGTGACTATTATAACACCTTTCTGGGGCTTAGAATAGATACAGATAGGTAGGTGATGATATGGATGCGCAAAGACGCATAAAAGAATTAATGGAAGAGCGAAAGTGGACAGACTACCGTCTGGCAAAAGAATCAAATCTTTCCCACTCAACAGTTACCAACATGTTTAATAGAAATAACGCTCCTACTTTACCGACACTGGAGGCGGTATGCCGGGCATTTGGTATCACACTGGCTCAGTTCTTTGCTGAGGGTGAAGAAGCGCAACTGACCGAAAACCAGCAGATACTTTTTTCAAAATGGAGTACTCTGACAGATAGACAAAAGCAAATCCTCCTTGAACTGATGGATGCCATTTGAAGCACATCAATCCCATTACCGGGAAAGATGTGCTTTTCTTTTTCCCCTTTTAATCAAGCTGTCAACTCAACATATCATTTATCCAACCTGTCAACTCAACACCCCCAATATCAAAATCAACCACTCAACTCTCCACTCTTTTTCACAGTAGACCAGTTCCCACTTACCCGTAAAACGAAAAAATCCGGGAACCGGAACCTGTCCTCTGACAAGCCCCGACTCCCGGAAATTCCTTGTTTTCTACACTTTTTCGCTATTCTATTCTTTGACTTTTGACATCAATACAACCGTCTCCACATGCACCGTATTTATAAGATTAAAAAAGTTTAGTCTTGTTGTATGTGTCTAGCCTTTATAATAACGTGAAATCAATGTTTTTTCAATGGTTCACTTTTGAATACTTTCCGTATCTTTTTAAAATCTCTTTCTGTCGGTGGCAAAATGGTGGCATTTCCACCCATTACAGTGCGATCAGATCTCTCCATGTCTTATCTCCACAGATACCGTCTGCTTCCAGAACGCCCTTGCGGCTCTCCTGATACTTTTTCAGGGCGTGAATCGTATTGGTACCTGCAGCTCTGTCCAGGGTAAGAGGCTTGCCATCCTTACCTTTAAAGCCCCTTGCAATCAGGATTTCCTGAAGCAGTAATACAGATAATCCGTTGTCTCCCTTTTTTACTGTTTTCGGCTCAAACATATAATGACCTCCTGTAGTATGATCTCCGGATCCGTTATCCGGGATGATATTGGTTACAATGCTGTAATCCGGGCGGCAGAACTTTGTTCCCGGAAGCTGACTGTTATAATAAGATTTTTCGCACACGCCTCCACCATTGGCAACAATTCCGGATGCTCCGCTGGTGTTGCCCTCGATGGTCCAGAACCGATCTCCTGATACCCTGGTGACAATTCCGGTATGCGCAAATGTACCGTTGCGGTAAAAAATAACGATATCGCCCTTTTCCGGGTTTGCATACCTGGTAAACTTATTTCCCAGATCCGGGCAGTATACATAAGGCCAGTGCTTCAGAAGCTTCCTGGCTGTTGTCAGACCAAAGGCTTTGTAAAAGCACCAGGACACAAATCCTGCGCACCATGGCTGTGCCTGATAAGACGGAGCAATATCCCGCCAATACTTTGTATAATTTCCGCTGCCTGCATTAGCTGTCTTGCTGTCCAGCTGACTGTTGGATCTCTTTTCCAGATATCCGATCTCTTCCTCTGCGATTCCAATCACTGCATTGATCGCTTCTGCTGCTGTCATACCGGTTCCCTCCTCTGTTTTATAATCTTTATAAAATACATTCCGGTCAACCTTTGTTCCAATTCCTGGAATCGTTGCTTTACTGGAATACTGCCAGCCCACTCCTACTTCCGGTCGGAGACGTTCCTGCAGTGTTCCGTTGTCATTGGCCGGATATCTGGCAATCCAGCAGTCATATTTTTTTAAAGCTTTTGTCAGTACATTCTGATACCAGTCCAGATTGCAGTAGATCCCGCCCTGGTATCCTGCTGCCTGAATTTTCTTCAGGAATGCCAGGGCAATCTTTTCCACCGCTACACTTCCCAGTTTTCTCTGTTCGGACCATTCCAGATCATAAAATACCGGGAAATTAAGCCGGCACTTGTTCAGGACTTTCAGTACACTCTCTGCTTCCTGTTCTGCCTGTGCCGGGCTTTTGGCATAGCTGTATTTGTACACCCCAACCGGGATTCCATGCTGAGTACAGCCCTTGTAGTTCTGCTCAAAGGTACTGTCTGTTTTATTTCCCTTTTCCGTGATCCGCAGGATTGCAAATCCCATTCCATAATCTGCCACTGTTTCCCAGTCAATCTTTCCCTGGCAAGCAGATACATCAATTCCTTTGATTTCCATAGTTTTTCCTCCAATAGAAAAGAGAGCCTGTTTCCAAGCTCCCTTACTGATTCTTATTTATCTTACTTTTTCCATCAACGCTTCCTGGAGCACCTGGGAAAAATTTACCCCTGCTCTGATGGCTGCTTCATTCAGCCATTCCGGAATACTGAGTGTTTTCTTTACTGCTTTTGAACAGTGTTTCCTTCTGTATTCCATCAAATCAAACTCTACTACTACCAGAAATCCATCTTCCACCTGGATTTTTCCAGGAGCTGATGCTTCCGGAATCTTTTCACCTGCTTCTTCCATGGTTGTAATAGACAGCCCCAGAGCCTCCACTGCCATTTCATAAGCCTGCTGCATATCGTCCCCCTGTGTCAGACATTCCGGAATATCTGGGAACTCTACCCAGAAGCCCCCTTCCTCTGCTTCGTGGAAAATAGCAGGATAAAATAATTTATTCATATTGACACCTCCGCGATATTCTGAGGCAGGGGGCTTATTTCAGCCCCGCCTGTTTCCAAGCTCTCAAAAAATGTTTGCATTATTCTGATATCTGCCCTATAATATGTTTAAAGGAACAACCGCCCACAAGGGGTTGACCTCGACAGAATGATAAGATTACCACCCTAGATACTCGGTCAAAGTTCAAAGGGTGGTTTTCTTATGCTTTAACTCATTATCGACAGAACGTAAAAACGAATGTCAGTAATGCAAGAATGAACATTCCAAAAGCCATAAGGTCTTTAAAATCAAAATGTTTCATCAGCACCACCCCCATTCTATGTAAGAATAGAGGCCAGCCACCCTGTAACACGGTTATTCCATTTCCATATCATAGCACATCTGCAAGTTTTATTTCAATCTTTAATTCTCCTTTTTCCCATCCTTATCAAGAAGATTCCGCAGCATTTCATATAAGCCTGTACTTGCCAGTCCAGAGATCATGCCTCCCAGAACTACTTCTGCATTAATCCCTGTCCGGAAATTAATCAGAATCGCAATCAGCGTTCCCATACACAGGGCAGTAAGCGGTATATACTTGTTGGGAAACCAGTCAAATGCTGTCTTAAGACAAAAACCTAATAAAAGGCAGATACCTAAGATCAAAGGGTTTACATAGTCAAATAAAAAATTGATATCCATAGTTATTCCTCTCTTTCCTTCAAATCTTCCGGCATTGCCAGAAGTTTATGATACAGTTCCGTTGCTACATCATTCCCTCCAAGGTTATGATAAGCATTATAAATCCTTTTGATGGATTCTTTTGCGTAGATCGGGCAATACTCCCGGTCTGTATACTTGTTAAAATTGTATACCAGGTTTTCCCTGAGCAAAGACTGTACTCCCGCCGCTATGGCGTTGCTTTCCTTTTTCTGGTTTCTCAGTCTGCGGATGATATCCCCAAGAATCACTCCCAGGATTGCAAAAAGCCACGGTACCCAGTTGGCCTGGATGTAATCTATAATCGCTTCCACATCGTTCTCCCTTCTTGCGCCGGCGCAATTTTAAGTATTAAAAAAAGACCTTCACGGTCCTGCCCTGATCTCCATATTGATCTCCTTTACTCTGCCAGTGGGATCATATCCCATAAAGCCGGTACGGTATCCGGTGGATACTGTCCGTCCGAAGTATGGTCCTGTCTTGCACGGTACAGCATATCCTGGTATGCAGCCCTCTCCCCGGTCTGATAACGGGTATCCGGCTTCCATTCCGGATACAGGCCGCTTACCGTTGCCGCTTCTTCATCTGTCAGATAAGATAATGCCATATGGATCTCTTCCTGCTGCTTTTCCGCTGCCGGGATCTCCTGCAGGCCGAACCCTGCCAGAAGGATTCCCTCTTTCTGTACGACCGTAAACTCTGGGGTACAGAGTTCCATATCCCGGTACTCCCCGGTCAGCATCTCATCTGTCAGGAACTGTACCCTTGTCAGATTTTCCCTGGTCAGTTTCCCGGCCAGTCCGTCCAGTTCCGCATAACTTTTGAGCCCTGTTGTGATATTCCTCAGGTCTGAGCCCTCTGAGATCTCCATTTCCGTTCCGTCTGCTAATCTTAATTTTTCCATTTTTCCGCCTTTCTCTCCATAACAGGAGTAAATGAACAAAACACAAATACCAGTGTGGAATATACGGATTTTGACCCGCAGAACAAATTTGTGTCACCAAACGATTCAGATACATGGGTAAGAACCATAAAGCATGGCAAGGAAGTGACTATGAATGCCGGATTAAAAGTAGACACTACGTTTGGAAAAAACAGTAAATACAGGATCTGTACTCTTCCCGGCTGCAAGGCATTCCGTACTTCCTATGGATTTGCGGTTTCACAGCTTACAGGAAAAGTCCTGATAGTTTCCGTTGAGCAGAATCAGGATGTCCTGTGCATCAACAGCCAGTCTCATACCATTTCCATAGAGGACCGGCTGTTTGTAAATATCCGGTACGAATGTCAGTGATACCAATTCATGTTTTGTTCATAATGTTTCTGATTCTTTTTTTATTTTTTTGCATACCAAAAACTCCAGAGTAGTTCCCCGGAGAAAATGATTCCATTTCTTTTTATGCAGCGTATTTACGATATGCAGTTTTTACATTCTGCTGGCTGATATAGCAGTAAATCTGGGTTGTTTTCAAGTCCGCATGGCCCAGGATGGCCGCCACATCCTGTATGTTCATGCCACGATCCAGAAGATTTGTGGCTAATGTCCTCCGGTATCTGTGAGGATGGACATTTTCCACTCCGGCAGCCTTTCCCAGCCTCCTCAACACCGCCTCTATTCCATTCTTACTGATACGTGATGTTCCCCTTCCTGTAAACAATGCATTCCCCACATCCTCCCTGGTATCCAGATAAGTACGGAGATGCATAGCCGCCACTTCTGTCAGATACACCACCCGCTCTTTTTCCCCTTTTCCCACTACCGTACATTCCCCGGTTTCCAGATCCACATCTGTAATGTCCAGGCCTACCACCTCTGAAACCCGGCATCCGGTGGAATATAAAAAATCCACCAATGCCAGATCACGGATATCTTTACAGGCAGCACGAAGTTTCTCCATCTCTACTGCACTGTACGGTTTTTTCACGGTCTTCCGGTATTTGATCTGGGACAGGGCCGCGCATGGGTTCCTCCCGATTACCCCTTCCGCTGCCAGCCAGGTAAAAAAGCTGCTGTAACATCTGCGCATTCCATCCAGTGTCCGGTTTCCTGTTTTTCCCTGCTGTCTCCGTAAAGACAGGTAGAACCGAAGATCATAGGTCGTGATGTCCCGGAGCGGTTTCCGGAAGAAACGGAGCATCCTCGTATTCTCTTCATAATACCTGTGCAGTGTAGAAGGGGCTTTTCCCTCCAGACGCTTTGTGGCAATATACCTTTTCAGCTGTCCTTCCGCACTTGTGTCCGGTATATCCACTTCCGTACATCGTTCCTGTATCTCGTACTGATTCAGCTCCATTATGAGTATGTCCTGTACTAGATCCAGTACATCTCCCGGAACTTTTGCCTGCAATGTTTCTGTGATTTCCTGTATAATACGTTCTCTGATATCCATATGTCCACCTCCAATCTCATTATAAACTGGAAGTGGGCAAAACATGAATACTGCCTAATACAGTTCGATCAGGATTACTTTACATTCCCCACTGTGGTTTCCGGGTCCGGCATTATAAAAGCCAAGGTTCAGCGTACCGGTCGTAATACTGTTGATTCTTGGTTCCAGGTATCCTTTTGAAACGGGGATTCCTATGGGTGCCTTTTTAAAACCCATCTTACTAATGTCCACGGCAATGTTGTCTGAAAACGCCCCTTCCTCCACCATGCCGCTTTTCGCAGAGGCAGTCTGGATGGAGCGGACCCGTATCTTTGTGTTTAGTTGATCCAGTTCATCCTGGATCAGCTTCCCCTGACGGGCATCCAGGCCGAATCCCTCTTCCGTGGTCGTCCGGTTATTGACAAACAGCAGGGTCCTCAGCTTTTTGATGAGATTCCCCCACCTGATTTTTTTAATGACGTTTCCGCCTCCGGATCCGTGCAGGAACACATCCGCATCCAACGGTTCCGCCGCTTCTCCCAGATCCTCTACTTTTTTCGTTGTGATCTCTTCTGTCATGTTACTCCTCGCTTTCTATCATGTTTTTCCCTTCGTCCACCAGGAATACGCCGTCATGATCTGCCAGTACCAGCGCTCCCTCCGGGATCCACAATCCCATTCCGTCTGTATCTGTGATCAGGCTTCCGTCATGATCCGCCAGGGCGCTCACACGGTCCCCGATCTCTACCGATATGGTAACGGCCGCCCCCGCAATGACCGGGTTCGGACTTAATCCTGCGCTTTTTATGAATATATCTGCTGCCATATCAGTTCACCCTCAGCCGGATCACATCCACCCAGGTCTCATCCGCCACCTGGTAAATATATTTGAACCGGTACCTTGCTGCCATTTCCGGCTGGATCAGGGCGTCCAGGGCATGGCCGTTGACTGTACATTCCCCTTCTGCTTCCAGGACCACATCCCCCTTTTCCCAGTCCTCCCGGTAAAGTTCCCACCGGGCCGCTCTGATCTCAAAAGGGATCTCCTCTCCGCAGACAGGACGTACCAGACTGACCATATGGGTCTTTTCCCCCAGGTCCATATAAATATCATCCACATAATTGATACTCAACGGTAAACCCTCCTTTTTCCAGACCTCCCAGAAGGGCCCCCGGGGAGATCTCCCCGGAATAGCCCCGTTCCAGGACGGTCACTTTTAACTTATGGCCGCTGATCGCAAACAGGGCCCTGCAGACGTAAGAAGTCCTCCCGGCATCGTTCTCCGCCCACAGGTCTACGATATATTCCCCTTCCAGGTTTG
>NZ_CALADU010000177.1 GCF_937890665.1 uncultured Subdoligranulum sp. | reverse complement strand
GTCCGGTTGATCTTTTTTATCTCTTTCATTGCTTCTTTAAGCTGTTTCTTGATTTCTTTTGGATATGAATATCGAACAGTATCTCCACCCAGCACTTCTTCAGCTTTCACCATTTGAATCGTTCTAAACTCCCCTGCCCAGTCGTAAAGCTGACCAAAAATCATTCTATGGATTTCCTGGAGAGTTTCCACATCATACTTATCAAATTTCTGATTGTAAAGGCTAGTCATAGCTAAATTGGAAGTATCAGCTTCCAACTTGCGTAAAAGATTTTGATCCTTAATTTCAAAAGAATTCTTCAAAACATCTATATCATTATATAAATATGGATCTCGCATTTTTATTTTCCCTCCCCAAGACTATAATATTTTTTTAATGTATCTTCAAAAAGGGAAGAAAAGGTCCTTTCTCCTGAAACCCAATCTGAGATTCCTTGCGCCAGATCCGCAGTTATAGGGACACCTTCAATAGCATTCAAACTATCAGCGAAAGAGACGCTACGTGCTTTTTGAGATTCAGAAAGAAGATCCATTCCATCTGTGAGCTTCAGAAACAACAATTCCCGGCTTACTTCATTCCCTAGAAGTTTTGCAGCCTGTTCCAACTGTTTTATCCTAGAAACTATTTGTTTTTTTTGCTCTAAGGCCGATTTCCTTTCCTTTATTTTTTGGATCATATCTTCTACTTCTGCCTGTTTCAAGTACTGGCTGACAATTCGGCCCGATTTTCTGCTTTGAAGATAATAATAATTTTTCCCGTTAATCGTTTTTTTTGAAATATATCCCGTTGGCAAAACATCCAATCGTTGCTGAAGGGCTCTTGCTTCAGCCAATAGAGTTTTGTACTCGGCAGTAAGATTATGTTGCATAAGATCACCTCTTCTTTATTATATCAATTTTAACCTTAAAATTTCAATATTTATAATAAAGTAGGTTAAATTAGTTGGCATAAGCGATAGGGTTGGACCATAAAAAGCAAAAAGGCCGCAATATGCGGCCTTTTTTACATTAGATCCCGGTTTCAAAGGGCGTCTGAATTCATTTTGCAGATGGTATTTGATGGTGCTGTACATAGAGATTACACCCCTATAGAGAGAAGACATATTGGGGTTCAGTTGCCCGTTCACAAGATGCACATTCTGAACGGCTCAACCGCCGATGTCCACGACATAGATACTGGGCTGCTTGACGACCTCAGCGGGAAGAGTCAGAAGGATGGAATATGTGATTAGCTATCTCTTCCAGCATGTAAATCACAGCGAGCCCCCCTTTTTTTCAGCAAGTCCGTTCAGCCCCATTATACCGGGGAGCCAAGGGGAGAGCAATGGGGGACACAAGCGAAAATATCCGGTGAGATTCACCCTGTTTTCTCGGAAGCCTGCTTCTGTGGTCTAAAATGCTTACAGGTTCGAACAGCTCTGATTGAAGCGACAGTAGCCTTGTGATATACTGAATATAGAATAAGGGTGCTACTGGCAGACGGTTAGCCCCCTACTCAATTACGGAAGTAACTGCTTGCTTGGAGGCTCGGCGGTTACTTCTTTTTATTTGCTGATACGATCCACAGCGAAGGCAAGGGCTTATCGGTTCAGTGGTCACCGCCCGTAATCGGCAGTTTCTTCTGGTTTTTGGCAATCGATGCAGCACAGAGAAAGTTTCCTGGTCAAACGGTGTGATTTGACTTATTTGATTTTTTGGTATACTATATTTAGGTACTCAGGAATTTCCGGTGGATTTGAGAATACTGTTGTTTTGTAGGTATCCAAACCATCTGGTTTGCAGTACAGTGATGCGGGTTTGAGAATACTGTTGTTTCGTAGGTGTCCAAACCTCAAACGAGTGTTCCTGAATTGTAAAACAAAAAAGAGGCTTGTATGAGCCTCTTTTTTATTTGGCAAGTTTAAAATATTTTTGGTATGATGAAGTTAGCCGCCTGATGCACGATTTCTTCTGCAAAGAAGCCAAAGACATACACAACGCGATACTGGCCCGAAATGTTAGACGCTACAAAACAGAGAAAGAAGGAGTTGAGACTATGTGCAGAGTTTCTGAAAAAATTCAAAACATGGAAAAGGCCGAAGATGTTAAGAACTTGATGGAGACTACCGGATGGTCGTTTGAGCAGACATGTGATAACATGAAAATCTCTGCAGAAGACCGTCCAACCATCAAAGAAATCATGCAGTCAATGTAAATATGTTGACATGTATCCTGGAATGCGATAAACTGAATATATTGATTGTAGCATCCCGACCGCTGTTCTGGCGGTTAAGTATGGCTCTGCTCCCTTGTGAGCACTGACCGGTTTGAAACATTTTAGGCACGATTGCGCCCTTTTTTGGGTGTGACCGTGCCTTTTTTATTAGCCAATTCAAGGGCAGCCTTCTCTGAGGGCAGCCCTTTTTATATAGAAAAGAAAATCCACCTGGAACTGAGAGGAGAAAAAGATGGGATTCGATAGCCTGTTGTTAGAAGGCCTCAGTCTATTGAGCTGGTCCGATCTGTCCTGCAAGGATATGTCAGAGGACTTTATCGATACATCTGGCGTTGAGGCAGTCAAGTGGCTTCCTCTGGCCAACGGATATACAAATGTATTGAGCATCATATTAAATGATTTATGTTTTTTTATTCTCTTGATTAAAACAAGTAAAAAATGGTTGGAAATGAAGAATTGTAATCCCCCTTACATGAGAAAAACACGATCCATTCCTACGACTAACCAGTTAAGAAGGAAAAAGAGCCGTGAGGGGGCGGTAAACCCTCCGCCTGCGGGGTGGCGTCAACCCCTGTCTTCATTGCTGAACAGATGGCGTCTGGCCCACGATACGGGTGAATTTTGTGAAAGATTGAGGGAAAAATGTATGAAAAATGGCTCGATCATTCATCAGATCAACAGGGAGCTACAGAGTCAGCTCCGTATCGGTGAAAAAAAGAGAGAGGCAAAGGCTGCGGAACAGACAAACCACCCCCAGGGGATCTTCAGCTATCGGACACTGGAGGTCTACACAGAGCAGTGCTGCCGTTTTGCAAAATGGGGCAAAGAGGAGCACGGCTGCCGTACCCTGGAGGAGCTGCGGCAATTTGTGCCGGAGTACATCCGGCGAGAGATTGATCGTGGGCTGTCTGCCTGGACGGTGCGCACCGAGGTGGCAGCCATCTCCAAGCTCTACCAGGTTCCCACAACGTCCTGGGGGATTTCCTTGCCTTCCCGGAAGAGAGAGGATATTATCCGCAGCCGGGGAGCTGCTGCCCGTGATGCACACTTCTCAGAAAAGAAAAATGCCGATCTGGTGGCTTTTCTCCGGGGAAGCGGCCTCCGCCGGTCGGAGGCGGAGGCCGTACGCCCCTGCGATATTCACAGCAGTAGCGCAGGGGTTTTTGTTGAAGTGAGAAAGGGAAAGGGCGGGAAAGCACGGACTGTAACGGTCACACAGGCCGCTCAGGCATTGGTTGTATCATACCAGGGGGAGGGACAAAGGGCGATCTGGGGCAAGATCGAAAGCTCCTGCGATGTACACAGCTATCGTCGTGAGTATGCAGCTGCCAGGTATGCCGAGCTGGCCCGGGATCCCCACACCCTGCCGCCGAACGAGCGGTATCTCTGCCGTGGCAGCCGCAGGGGAGAGGTATACGACCGGGCTGCCCTGGCCCAGGTATCGCAGGATCTGGGGCACAATCGGCTGGAGGTGGTCGTAATCAACTACCTTGGAAACTGAGGCTTGCTTCATTCAAAAAGAGAATGTGTCCAAGTTGGACACATTCTCTTTCGTTCCATTCCTCCATCAGGCGGAAATCTCAGATATTCCGGTGCAAGCAGATAGGCAACCTGAATGCAAAATTTTTCTCCGCGCTTATCGCATACGAAGTTGCAATCGGATCATGGCGCAAAAACAACGATTTTCCAAGTTACCTATCATAGGCAATTCGAAAATAGTCCAAATAAGCTTTATATCTGTCCTGTGCGGTCAGACAGGTATCCATCAGATATCCTTTTTCTCGTCCCCACTCTTTTAATCCTCGATAGTAGAACAATTTTAGATCATCTTGATATCGGCAAAAATAGCGGAAATCAAAGTTAATAATAACCGATATTTTTGCCGATACAGGAAAATTTATACCGAAGTTGGATCAAATCCTGCCTGCAGAAGAAGTGATCCTGCTGGACCAGGACTTTTGTGAACTCCGGCTTGACGCGCCCGATTTGATGCTGTAAACTGGTAGTGATGGCAGATCCATCTGAAATAACACAGCATGTGTCGTGGTGCTTTTCTCAACTTTGAGGTTTGAGAATCGTGTTGTTTTAGATGGTAGTCAAACCCTCGTCCTCCCCAGCTTTATGGAGATTGCGCTTGAGAGTCGAGTTGTTTTAGATGGTAGTCAAACTTGAAAGCCATGCCTAATGTGCGAAGGCTGTTCAGAAAAAAAGACCCAGTTGGGTCTTTTTTCGCATCCAGAGTCCGGAGGTGTGTTTATGGAATATCGTATTGCAGAATCCGCGTCCGGGAGCGCAGTGCTGCACATCACAGAAGTTCATGCCCTGAGCGGCTTCCGGCTGTGGGCAAAATTTTCGACCGGAGAGAGCCGGATCCTGGATCTTACGCCGCTGCTGGACACCGAGGCCTTTCGTCCTCTTTGCGATCCAGCCCTCTTCGGGCAGGTCGGTCTGGATCACGGTGTTCCGGTCTGGCAGAATGGTGCAATCGATTTAAGCCCTGCCTATATCTACACCCAGGGCAGTGCGGTGTAACAGCAGGAAAATCAAGGGGGAGAAGAATGGAATACAACGAACTGAGCCGGCAGGAGCTGATCGGCTATCTGATGGATTTTGTAGAAGGACTGGAGCAGCACACACTGGATGCAGATGAGCAGGGCTTCGTGGAGCTTCACAAAAAAATCATCTGGGAGCTTTGTCATGACCGGATCTATAAGGTGACCTTCTGCCGCCCTGACCAGGAGGCAGCGTCCAAACTGGCGGAATATGATACCCAATACTTCTCCTCCTTGAAGGAGGCCAAACGGGAACTCCATCGCCGTATGAAGCGGCTGCAAAAGCAGTCGGTGCTGGCCTTGCCGGAGGAGATCCAAAATCATCATCATCAGTATAATTAAGAAGAACAGCAAGATACTGATAAATATCACGCATCAGAATGTAAGGAAGTTCCGTAGTTAAATCCTTATTATCAAAAGGAGAAGACGCTGAGCGTGAAATATTCTGCCCGTTCTGACCTTTGGTCATATTCTGCATACACTCACGGAAACGATAATACAAAGAAGTGTAAGGAACAAAAAAGAACTGGATATTCTCACGAAGACGAGTAAATGCAGCAGACTGAACAGGCATAGAACGACTGAAATGTTGCATATTTACCTTAAAATCATCACCAGGGATGACTTCTTCACAAAATACTGGTAAAAGTTCACCGATTTTAGCAGTGAACAAATTACGACGAGACAAGTCAAAGGTAGAACGATGAACCTTATTATTGTCAATCTGATGGAATCCCATAAGGGAACTAGCTTTATTTGCCATAATCAAATGTTTTTAATTTGCTCAAATATTTCTTTATGTTTAACGCG